>JBEEIV010000168.1:0-6195 GCA_041169645.1 Bacteroidota bacterium | reverse complement strand
AAAGGTAAAAAAAGAAACGCCGATTGGGATTAAGATTTTCTCTGTAAACGTCCCTTCTCCAAAAAAACCATTTCCCCATAAGGCAAATTGATTCACTACTTCATAATGAGTTTCAAAGAGTTGGTTGAAGGATTCTGTAAAGAAGTAGGCGTACTTAAAGTAGCCAAGAAGCAGCAAATTAAAAATGACGGATGCTGCAATGAATCCTTTTTTCGTCCGATCATTTTCGGCATTTTGCACACGTTTACCAAAAGCAAAATTAACCACTAAGGTGAGTGCCAATAAAAGGACAAAGAGTCCCGATGTCTTAAAATAAAAGAACAAACTTATGAAGGTCAAGAAAATGCTTCTTGTAACGTATTGTTTGTGAATGGCCGAAAAGACCACCATTACCAAAATAAAAAATAGCCAGAAGTCCAGCTGGGTGAAAATAAGAGGTTCTTGTGAATTGAATGAAAAAAGTTGTTGTATTCGTTGCATGTTTATTGTCTCATTTCCTCAAATGCATTGAGGTATTTTGTAAAAGCGTTGATTAATAATGTTCCTTTTAAGTGATATCCAGTGGAGGTAAAGTGAACGTAATCTGACTGCATCAGTCCGTTTTTTTTCCATACGACGGAAGAACCCAATTCACCCATGATACCATAAAAATCCCAAATAGGCATTTGATACTGCTGAGCTAATTGAATGATGACTTGACGCTGACGTTCTGTGTTTTTATTTGGCGTATTGTGAAATTGATTATCGTTTGGAACTGTTAACAGCAAGGCACATTTCGGATTGACAGAAAGAATCATTTTCATTAAGGATTCTAAATTGCTTTTGTAAACCAAAGGATTAAAGCTGGCATAGCTTGTATAGGCGTCATTTGTTCCGACAGAAAAAACAAAAAGATCGGGTGGATGAATGCGCAAATCCCGTAAAAAATGTTCGTTTCCAAGGTAGGTGTATAGTCCTGCGCCATTAATTCCAATCGCATTGTAGGTTATTCCGGGAAGTTCATTCATTAACTCAAACCCATAAATTTCCAAAGTGTATTCCTCCGTTATGTTTTTTACAAATTGCAAGTCTAAGGAATCGATGTAATCAGTAAAGGTAATATCTGAATACCCCAATTCATCGTGATGAAAGGCTTCAACCACCAATAATTCTTGGTTCCCGAAATTCAAATCATAAGGAAATTCCCCGGTGTTATGATAAATGCGTAATTGATTAAAAGGTGGTTTCACCATGGTACGCATGTGTTTGAAGTTTATAGTAACAACAGAATCCGCACATTTAATCGCGGCCCCTGTGATTCCAAAATCCAAATCTTCTGAACGATCAGTAACACTTCGGTATGATTTCCAAAGGTTTGGAGAAGAAAAATGATAGTTGGAGGGATTATTTGTTTTGGCTAGGTCAAATGGAAAAACCAAGCCCCTGTCCCCATTTAAACCAGGCCAATTTGTTTGCAAAAAAGTACGAAAATCATGTGTGTAGATGTCCGCCTGTATGTGTGAACCGCCAATATGATAGAAGTTTAATTTACGGTCTTTCTTCAAAATCATTTGCTGGACGTCATCGTATAGGTGTTGCCAATTTGGACTTTCCGAGGTGAAAAATTGAAAGTGGTTGCAATCACTTTGAATAAAATCATATTGCTGCTCGATAGCCAGGTCTTCCTTCGAATATTTCGAATAATTTATATTCCTTAAATCAATGGTCTGAGAAAAAAGGAGAGAAGGAAAAAGAAAAAAGGAAACGAGCAAACGAATCATTTTGTTTTCGTCTTAGGCGAATTTCCGTTTAACCATTTTGCATATTCCGCAATAAACGCGTCGTAAAATAATTGAGATGCGTAGCTCGACCCCTTCGGTGTAAAATGGATGTAATCACCACCAGCTAAACCTTGATTTACCCAGGATGGCATGGAGTTCTTTCCTCCCATTGCACCAAATAAATCCCAATATGCCGCACCGGCCTCGTCGCATGCGTTTTTCATTTGACTGACACAATATGGCAACAAAGAATAGGACTCGAAAACCCCATTAACGCGACGTGACATGTCACTTGGACCAATAACGATGATCGCTGCTGATGGCCTTGTTTGTTGAATGTATTGAATTTGTCCCTTGAATCCTTTAGCATAGTAACGAACCGAGCTAGAATCTTTAAATGCAGGCACCGAATTTCCGCCAAATTGTAATATGAATAATTCCGTATTTTGCTCGTTGTGCATTTTTTTGAAAAGCGCATTATCTCCTGCACTTAAAGCTTGACCTGATGAGCCACGCATGGCAACATTGACAACTTGAACGCCAACATCTCCTTCTAACGCGAAACCATTAAAAACAGGACTCTTCGTTGTATTGAAAACAAATTTAAGTTTACCTGGTGTTTTTGGAAAGCTCAGGTCAATGGAATGACCAAGTCCGTCTTTAATCAATGAATCTTCATGAATCAGTTTATTGTTTTCGTATACCTTGACAGAACAAGGACTAAAACAATACGAATAGTAACATTTCACTTGATTGTACTCTCTTGCTCGTGCAAAAGCAGCAGGAGAAGATTCAATTTCTATCCATGCTTCAGTCATTTCTCCTCGATTTGCCTTTGCTTCATCAATTTTAATCATCGCAGCAGATGCCATGGCACCATACTTTTTGCAGCTTAATTTTTTTCCCCAGAATGAAGTCAGACGTTCAAAATTTGTAGAATAAGTTTGCTTGAAAGTTTGTGTTGTGTACACGTTGATGGCTGGAATCATACCAGGACCATTTCCACCAAATTGATTTTGAATGCGCTGTCGCACATAACCTGTTATACGGTCCCCTTCAATTTGAGAATCACCATAGTGATATATGGTCATTTTTTTTCCTTTACTGTTGATGTTTTTTAGTTTGTCAAAAAAGCGAAATAAATTTTGTTTTGCGGCGCCATTCATGTGAAGAGATGTAGCACTTTCAGTAGTTAATTCACCACCATTTGCCCAACCTAGTTTTTTGGAGGAGCCGTTTTTTTGTTGCACCATCGAATTAATCCCACTCGTATCCACTTTTTGGATGATTTTGGAAATGTCTTTCGATTCTTGTCTGCTTGGAGAGAAAATGTTTTCAATACGCAGAAATTCCCAATTAACACCTAGAAATGTTACGCCTCCTTTTGGAATAAGTAGGGATGGAATCAGTAAAAGAGCGAGTACAAGTAGTACAAAAAGTAGTACTTTGGATGGACGAAAATTTTTCACGAGTCAGTTCTATTCAACAAATATAGGCTTTCTTTGTTTTCTATTCAAATACAATGCCAACTCGAAACAGCCTTAGAAACGAATCATCTCCCTATTTGATTCAACACGCGCACCATCCAATTGATTGGTTACCTTGGTCTGATTCGGCCTTTGAACAAGCCAAGCGCATGAATAAACTAGTGTTAATTAGCATTGGATATTCCGCCTGTCATTGGTGTCACGTAATGGCTCACGAGTGTTTTGAAGATCAGGAAGTTGCGGATTTAATGAACGCTCATTTCATCAACATTAAAGTAGACCGTGAGGAACGACCGGATGTCGATCAATTGTACATGTCCGCGGTTCAACTTATGACACAAAGAGGCGGCTGGCCGTTGAACTGCATCACCCTTCCAGATGGGAGACCGATTTACGGCGGGACTTATTTCCCGAAAGATCAATGGATTCATGTGTTGAAATCATTGGTTCACACGTTTCAACATGACCGTGATAAAGCAGAAGAATATGCCACAAAATTACATGAAGGACTGCAGGTAAATGAATTGATTTCCATTCCTCAGGAAGAACCGAAACTCCAAAATGAAAAATTAGTAGAATTAGTAGCACGTTGGAGAAAACAGTTTGACTGGATGGAAGGAGGAATGAGCAGGGCACCAAAATTCCCAATGCCCTCCAATTATGCCTACCTGATGGCACATGCCCAAAAATTCAAAGACGAAAAACTTAAACAATATGTCCAATTAACTTTGGATAAAATGTCCAAAGGGGGGATTTATGATCACATTGGCGGTGGTTTTACCCGGTATGCTGTGGACATGATTTGGAAAGTCCCGCATTTTGAAAAAATGCTGTACGACAATGCACAATTAATGGAATTGTACGCCTCCGCTTATCACACATACGAGCTTCCTGCCTACAAAGCAATCGTGTACGACATTTTCGCTTGGTTGAAACGTGAAATGAAAAGTGAGTCAGGTGCTTATTACAGTGCCTTGGATGCGGATAGTGAGGGAGAGGAAGGTAAATATTATTGCTGGAACTCGGATGAATTAAAAGCCATTTTGGGTAAAGAGTTCACTGTTTTTGCCGATTATTTTTCCGTTTCCAGCCGTGGTTATTGGGAGGAAGATAAATACATTTTACTCAAAACCTATGATGATGCGCCTTTTGCCAAAAAATGGGAAATGAGCCTAGAAAACCTTCATCAGAAAGTCCTCGAATGGAAGAATGCGCTTTTGTCTGTAAGGCAAAAAAGAATTGCCCCGGGAACAGATTACAAATGCCTCACTTCATGGAATGCTCAATTGATGAAAGCACTATGTCAAGCGGCAAATGTATTCCAAGAGGAAGAATTCCTGCTCGAAGCGAGAAAAATTGGAAAATGGTTGGTCACTCATCAACTAACGCCTGAAGGAAGGCTTTTCCATGTCAATACGCACGGAGTCCCAAGCGTTGATGGATTCTTGGAAGATTATGCACATGCCATCGATGCAATGATTCATCTATACCAACGAAGTGGCGAAATTTCATGGCTGGAGCAGGCGCGAAAATGGGCACAATTGGTGGAAGAAGATTTCATGCATCCAGAAAGTAACATGTGTTATTTTACAGCTGCTGATTCTAAATTGGTTGTTCGAAAAATGGAGCTACACGACAATGTAATTCCTTCGAGTAATTCTGTGATGGCCAGAAACTATCTGCGCCTTGGAGCGTATTTCCGAGATGAACGGTGGAGTGGATTCGCACGACAAATGCTGGCGAATATGTATGATGGAATGGAAACATATGGCGCAGGATATTCTAACTGGGCACAATTATTATTGGAAATCAACTCGGGATTCATAGAAGTACATATACTCGATCCTTCGGCAAAAGAGCACATTTCTTGGCCGGAAAACTGCCTCATTTCTCATCACCAAACGTTGCCCATTTCAAATGGTTATCCAGCGGGGATTTATGTATGTTCCAAAGGAACTTGTCATCCATCTAGTGCCTCTAAATCGGATGCCAAACGTTTCATTGAGTCCTTGAACGATTAAGTTTTTCTTTTGCTAGTGTTGATACCCAAAGGAAGGTATACAGGACAAAAGGAAACAAAGGAAGTCAGAGTCAAATACGCAGCAAGTAACATGAAAACAATATTCCAAGTTTGACTCAAGGACACAAGCAAACCGCAAAGTAACAATAACACTGCTATTCCTATGCGCACCAATCGATCGGTGTTTCCTATATTATGCTTCATTGGCCAACTTTAAACGGATCTCAAAAGGAGCTATATGTATGCTTATCCCTTTCTAGCAATGGCTTTCAGCGCCGCGTTGACCACATCTTGAGTGTCAATTCCATATTTGGTCATGAGTTCCATTGGAGTACCACTTTCACCGAATGAGTCGTTCACGGCTACATATTCTTGTGGACAAGGTAATTCCCTGCTCAAAACTTGAGAAACAGCTTCACCTAAACCACCATTCATCATATGCTCTTCTGCAGTTACCACACACCCTGTTTTTCCAACTGACTTCAAGATTGCTTGAACATCGAGAGGTTTTATGGTGTGCATATTTATCAATTCAGCAGAAACACCTTTTTCTTTCAAAATAGCAAGTGCTTCAATGGATTTCCAAACGAGGTGTCCACATGCGATGATTGTGACATCAGTACCTTCGGTTAAAACATCCGCTTTCCCTATGACAAACTTCGCATCAGGCTTCACGAAAATCGGCATTACTGGACGTCCAAATCGTAAGTAAACAGGACCATTGTGTTCGGCAATCGCAATCGTTGCTTGTTTTGTTTGATTAAAATCTGCTGGTACAATAACCGTCATATTTGGCAACATACGCATCATCCCGATATCCTCCAAAATTTGATGGGTTGCACCGTCTTCACCAAGTGTAAGTCCGGCGTGAGAAGCACAGATTTTTACATTTTTTTGAGAATATGCAACAGATTGACGAATTTGATCA
>JBEEIV010000167.1:0-5033 GCA_041169645.1 Bacteroidota bacterium | reverse complement strand
GTGGGAATGAAAAAGTAGAAATTTCCTTTTCAATATGTTGACTATAAGATTCTAGAATGTTCATCAGCGTTTTAACAAGTGTAGCAAATAAGATCCATATCCGCTTTTAACAAGTGGTTCGGCTATTTGTTTCAATTGATCTTTGGAAATAAATCCATTTCGATAAGCAACTTCTTCAATGCATCCGATTTTAAGTCCTTGCCGTTCTTCAATTACTTGAACAAATTGCCCTGCTTGCATGAGGGAGGCAAAAGTACCAGTATCCAGCCATGCAGTTCCGCGGTCGAGAACGGCAACCTTTAACTTTCCTTGCTTCAGATAAATGGCATTTACATCCGTGATTTCATACTCACCTCTTGCCGATGGCTTCAGGTTTTCAGCAATCTGAACCACACTATTATCGTAGAAATACAGTCCTGGAACAGCAAAATTGGATTTAGGTTTCTTAGGTTTTTCCTCGATGGAAACGGCATTCATTTGTTCATCAAATTCGACTACACCATATCTTTCCGGGTCACTAACATGATAAGCATATACGACGCCACCATCTGGATCATTATTTTCTTTCAACAAGGTGTCCATACCTACACCATAAAAAATGTTGTCGCCGAGTATGAGTGCAACCTTATCTTTTCCAATAAACGATTTGCCGATTACGAACGCTTGTGCAAGTCCATTTGGGACTTCTTGTACAGCGTAACTAAATTTACACCCAAGTTGTGCTCCATTTCCAAGTAATTTCTCAAAATGAGGTAAATCATGTGGAGTTGAAATGATTAAGATTTCTTTTATCCCGGCACTCATGAGAATGGAAAGAGGATAATAAATCATGGGTTTGTCAAAAACGGGCATCAATTGCTTGCTCACGGCTAAAGTCAATGGATGGAGCCTCGTCCCTGATCCTCCTGCTAAGATGATTCCTTTCATGTGATCCTATTTTAGAGCCAACGAAATAAATCTTCAAACATGCGCTTTCCCCATGGCATATTGCCATAATCTTTCTCGATTTTTATGCGAAGTTCGTTGAGTGTGAAAACTTTGTTTTTCCCTATTTCAATGGTCATATCCGATTGACTTGGATTCATTTCTTCCACTTTTTTTGCAAAGTAGATGATGCCACCATCTTCCGTAGCCAAACCTAAAATGGTTCCTGGTAGCCCACAAAATCCTTCTGGTCCAACGGATGGAACCAGTGCGGTAGTATACCAAGCATATATGCGTGTACTATCGTTTTTCTGATAAACGGCCTTTCGACAATCGTATCCACAGATACTGCGTTTACTATCAGTGATTTTCCAGTTTCTTGAAGGAAGGCTGTCAGAGACGTATACGTTTTGACCCATTAATCCAAGAACGGTAATTTGTTTGCTTGAATTTAGGTTTTGGTAATAGCTGTTTTTTGTAGTCATCCAAGCCATGTCATCCACTTTATCGGTGGGAATAGCTTTAAATACGGAAGCTGTGTCGTTAAAATACAAGGTAAAGAGTTCGTTTCTGATTTTATTCTCCTCCGTAATCATGCGACGCATGCGTTGGTCAGTAAATTTTTTCTCTAAATTGGTTCGTCGTTCAAAGGTAATTTTCCCGTTTAGGATGTATTGACCATTTGCCCGGAATCCAACGCAAAGAATCAGAACGAATAGCTTAATGCCAGCCTTTAAAGTCATCTTCTTTTGTTTTATTATTATTGAATTTGTACGTCAATTTCATTAAGAAATAACGCGAAATAATCTGTGTGTAATTATCGGTAATGACGTTCCCGTTAATTTGTCTTTGCAAATTCAAATTCTGATTGAATAAGTCATTTGCAGAAAGGGTTAATATGATGTTCTCTGTACTTAAGAAAGCTTTACTGATTTCTACATTCAATATCAGGATGTTTCGATTAAATGCAGCGGCTCTACCTGTATTAATGGTATAATTTGCATTGGATTTCAATTCAAAATGGCCAGGCAATCTCCATTCACCTTCGATGAAATATTTCTGGGTTGCAAAAGGTTGGTTGGATACGCTCGACAAAGAACTAACAGGATTATTGTAGCTGTATGAATTTCCAATCGTGATGTCCAAAGAATCTAATTTTAATTCGATGTCTAAACCTGCTGTAATTGCCATTGTTTTTGTTACGTTTTCTTGGTTATTGATGTAGTTCGTGTATTTGTTGTAAGAACCGTTTAAATTCGGTGCAAATTCAATTTTGCGGTTGAGAATTGGAAAGCCTCCACCAGCATATACATTTGCAAAAATATTCCCATCCACATTCACGGTTTTTGCAATGGTTCGTCCAAATTGATCAAATTCGGTAGCTGTTGCAAAAGCATTATTTGTTAGCGACGCATTACCTCCTCCCCAGAAATAACGTCCAGTTAATGCTTGCCAAACATTGGCGTTCAGTCTTAGGTTGTGGACGTAATTCGGTTTTAAATCTGGATTTCCGACTTGAATTCTATTTGGATTCGTATTGTCTTGTACCGGTTGTAAATCATTGATTGCGGCAGGGGAGGAATTTGTGGTATAGTTTAAATTAACCCGCTTGCTCATCCCAGGTTTGAATTGATAGGAGAATTTAGGTAAAAAGTTGTTGATGTCTTGTGTGGTTACTGATGAAGAAATCAGGTTGGTACTTTCCACGTTGATGTTTCTGAAACCTAGTCCACCAGTAATGGTATGTTGGCGATGTTCGAAAATAATCATCCCTGTTCCTCGTTGTTGAAAGCGTGAATTATCGAAGGCGTTTGTGAATAAAGAAACCTGTTGGGTATAATTTCCAGACGCATCTTTTTCGAACGCTTCTTTACGTTGGTTTGACTTCCCTGACTCTAGGTAGTATTCTAGTTGAAGTTTAAATTTCTTAGCAATCGGTTCTGTATACGTCAAGATGCCATAATGCGTTGAACTTCCGTTATCATTGATTTTTAGTTGGTCGATGGTATCGTTTTGAACTCCTCCATTGGTCGTGTATAGACTACCATCCGATTCGTTTGCGTTACTACTCAAGATGTATTTCAATTCGATTTCTCGGTTCACTTTTTTAAACTTGCGTCTTAAGATTGCTTCGGAATTACTGCTGATTCCATTAGAGGTATTTTGATTCCTGATTTTTGTGTTTAAATAGGAATTCAAGGATTCATCTAAAAAGTTGTTCTGACTTAAATTATCCGTTTCACCGTAATCCACATGTAAATTGGGACGAAGCTCGAGGTAAGTTAAGGAATCTAAATTTGTTGAATACGTCAGGTTGATCCGATGGGATTTATTCGCTGAAACATTCGCGGCAGAATCGCGGGTGTAATAGGAACTGTCTTGCAGGAAATATTGTGATTGACTACTCGAAACAGCATTCAGTTTGTTCTCATAATAGGAATAATTAAAACCTAATTTTCCCGTTTTTCCAATTTTGTCACTGTAATATACTCCCGCTTTCATGGTTTGTGGGATCCCCGAAGTATTGTTTCTACTCGATTGATCCCACATGGTCATTCCACTATTATTGCGTTCATTATCAAGGCCAAACTTATTCATGTCTCCAAACCCAAAATTGGATTTTGGCGTATTTGACGTGAGCATGAAAACGGATATTTTTTGTTTTTTATTGAAGTTATTTAAAAGAACTTCTGACTCGTAAAATGGATTGTCCCGTACGATTCCAAAGTCGGTTGCTCCGGAAATTTTACCGAAATACCCTTTTTTGGCGTTGTCTTTGAGTTTTAAATCAAGCACTTGGATTTTATCGTCTTCGCCAATGGCAGCATCTTCGTTTTTCTTTTCGTACACTTGAACAGAGGCAACACCGTTTGCCCCTAAATTACGGGTTGCGATGGTTGGATCCGAACCAAAAAATTCGTCTCCATCGACAAGAACTTTGCTGATTTCTTTCCCTTGTGACGTGATGCTTCCGTCATCGTTGACTTTAATTCCGGGAAGTTTTTTCAACAGATCCTCTACTACCGCATTTTGACCTACTTTGAAAGAATCCGCCACATACACCAGTGTATCACCACGGAAATAGATGGCGTTTTTATTGGTGAAAACAGTTACCTCTCTTACGTTTTGTGTCTTTTGGAAAAGTTGAATGCGCGGAACTTGAATATCATAATTATCCTTGCTTCCGATGATGTAAAATGTCCTCGTTTCTAATTTTGGGTGCTCAATGATGAGTTGAAAGGTGTCGATGGGAAAGCCTGTCAAGGTAAACTCACCCTGTTGATTGGTACGGGTGAAATTGAGCAAGACAGAATCCTTCAAGCGGAGTGCCATGACAGATACATTTTTAATCGGAACAACGTTTGTTGTGTCGTAAATGGTTCCAGTTAATTTCATTTGCTGTGACCAACTCACTTGATTCCCTATAGTTAGGGAAAACAAGAAAGCAACCAAGAACTTAGCTTTTTGAAAGGGAGAAAATAAGTTTTTAATCAAAACGAATAGAGTTAAATGCAAGAATAATACGCATAACGGAGGAAAAAGTTCGTTTCTAGTATTAGGATGGAAATTTTAGGTCAATTAATGCCTGAAACATAAATCCATCTGCTTCGGTTATCGGAGAAAATTGAACTTCCAAAGGCTTATTTAACTGTTTCTTTTCCTCGCGCATGAGTTGTTTTAAGATGGGAGTTTCAACATTAAAGGCCACTGTCGTAGTTTGTTTTTCTGTCCCGAATACAATGTATTTTCGTTCAAAAGCTTCATCGAACCCACGAAACCTTGTTTCGAAATCACCTGTTCTTTGAATGACCGCTAAGGCATTTTGATGCGCGTGACTATTTTTTGGCTTCACATTGAATGTGGCATTGGACAAATCTTCCGTATTGGCGGAGCGGCCAAAAGTTGCAATGACCGATCCTGTCAGACTGTAATACGAGCGCTCTTCTGTAAAATAGGGTTTGTCTAATTCATAATGAGAAACGAACGATTTACTTACCGATTTTAATCCATTTAAGAAATAAAACGTACGTTCCGTTTTCTGGCCATTCACCAAAGTAAACGTTTCTTGTAACTTGACAATTTCCATCTGCTCATTTACCCAAGCGAAT
>JBEEIV010000166.1:0-3158 GCA_041169645.1 Bacteroidota bacterium | reverse complement strand
TGGCTGCATCCTCAATGTTTACGGCTAAATCAAATTCCACTGTAATGTTAGAACGACCATCGCGGCTTGAGCTCGAAAGTGTTTTAATACCCGCAATACCGTTAATTGATTCTTCTAATGGTTCCGTAATTTGAGATTCGATAATGTCAGCATTCGCACCTGTATAACTTGTTTGTACGGTAACGACGGGTGGGTCAACGGATGGATATTCGCGAATTCCTAAATAGGAATATCCGATCAAGCCAAATACAATGATCGAGACCGACATCACTATAGATAGAACGGGGCGTTTAATACTAGTTTCTGATAATGAGGCCATATGTTAAGCTAGGTTTTTTTGAGGGAGTTGGGCATAAACATCTTCAAATGTCAATTCAGATGCTGTACCTGTTGGGTTAAATACTATCTGGGCAATACCATCATTTTGATAAGCCCCAGAATAGACATTGTATCGGTCGAAATTTACAAATCTGCCACATAAAATTAAGGCAGGAATTCGAAATGCATTGGCTATATGTGCTGGTCCAGATTCAACGCCAATGAAAAATTCTGCATCCCGCACAATGCGTAAGGTTTCATTCAGGCTCGTTTTACCCACCAGCGATTGGAATTTAGGTGAATGGTAAGTTAATGGTTCAATTACCCCGATTTCAACTACATCGATGTCGTTTTCCGCGAGGATTTGATCAAGTAATTGACACCATAAATGATCTTGCCAATCACGCATTTGGGCGTTTGACTTGCGGTGAATGACCCAATAGGGTTTTCTCAAATCACTGTTTTTTGTGTCTTTTTCAAGGTAGATGTGCGGATAACCTGTCATTTTTCCAAGATCAGCTAACTGCGAAACAACTTCTAACAAATTAAAGTGACTCAGGTAATTTGCCTTTGTGAGGCCTAATTCGGTGGCTTTGGGATTGACCAAAAATCGTCCAGGGAAGTAGGCATCGCTCCGCAAGTCATTCATATGTAGATTATAAAACACATCAAAAGGATGTTTTTTTGACACATACATACTAAACAATACACTTGGTTCATCGATAAGTGAATCAATTTTTGGGTGATTCTCGAGTAAAGCACGAAAAGCGGGTTTTATAATCCAAGTGATCTTTGCATTCGAAAATTTCTTAATCAATGCGTCGATTATCGGTTCTGCGGCAACAATATCCCCGAGATGTTCCGCGAGTAAAATGCCAATCAAGGTATCGTTCGGTTGTTGCCACTTTTGAACTTTAACCCGTGCATACAAACGGACATAGGCAATTTGGGCGGCTAGCACATGAGCTAGCTTGCGCCATTTATATTGCCATACGGACCGTTTCCAGAGCATGTATATTTATTGAAGAACTTCTTTTATATCAACTTCGCCGTCTGGTTTTACCTGAATGATTCCATTCGTAATAAGCGTGTCGCCAACGCTCAAGCCTGAAAGAATTTCTACATTCTTTTCGCCACGGTTACCCAGTTCTACTTTTACAGGAATAGATTTCCCATTTTTCACAATGAACACCCGACTTCCTTTTGCTTCTGGCACCACCGCTTCCGTAGGAATTAAGATGGCACTTCCTTTTGTTTTTAGGATCAAATTCACTTTCGCGAATGCTCCTGGAACAAGGCTGCCTGATGGATTAGGAGCTAATGCTCTAATTTGAAGGGTACGTGTTAGTGGATCAATTTTTGGATCAATCGCATAGACATTTCCGCGATACATTTTTTCCTCATTTTCAGTTACAAACTCAATTGTACTTCCATTGCGAATTGCTGTTGCATATTTTGCAGGAATCGAAAATTCAATTTTTGCTGGATTTGTATTGGTTAATGTTGCGATTCGTGTTGTAGGAGATATGTAACTTCCTAATGAAACATAGCGAAAGCCAATCGTACCAGAGAAAGGTGCTAAAACGGTTGTCTTTAAAATTTGAGCTTTCAGATCTTCAATGTCGGCGGAGATTGTGTTTACTGAGTTTACGGCAATGTCATATTCTCGCTGGGAAATTGCTTCTTTTTGCAATAAAACCTTTTGGCGTGCTTCATTGTCTTCAGCTAATTTTTTGTTGAAGCCAAGTTTCCGCAAGCGGGCTTGTAAATCATCGTCATTGATTCGGAACAAAACGGTTCCTTTTTTAACGACATCCCCTTCTTTGATATTTAATGCGATGATTCTACCTGCAATTTCAGAGCGAACCTCAACTTCTTCATTGGGCAAAATAGATCCTGTCGAGCTAATTAAATCATCTAATCGAGTAGATTTGATCACAGTAACGACAACGGAGGTTTTGCCTCCTTTCGCATTTTTGTCTTTTTTGGAATCTTCCGTTTTTTCTTTGCTGAAAGATTTTTTGATTTTTGGATAAAAAGCCAGTCCTAAAACTAAGGCTACGATCAAAACTCCAAGGATCGATTTTGTAACTTTATTCATGTGTAAGTAGTCAAACGGTTTAAATCAAAGTTTAAGTTATTGAGTTTTGCGAATTAAGCTATCCTCAATTGTAGGTTTATTCTTTTTTTCCTTGATTCAGCCAAGGTAATATTTGTTCATTTTGTATTTGATTCATGACAAAATGGCTTTGCGCATTTCCAATGTTTTTGATACTTGCTAATTTATGTAAGATGAAATTCCGGTATTCATCCATGTCGGAAACAACTATTTTTAACAAAAAGTCGCTGTGTCCCGAGACGCAATAACACTCCTGAACTTCCAGTAAGGACATGACATCTGTTTCAAATTGCTTGAGGTAATCCGCTGCATGTTCTTTCAGTGAAATATCACAAAATACGGTCAGTGATTTACCTAATTTATTCGGGTTGATCATTGCTCGGTATCCGGTGATGACTCCTTCTTTTTCCATGCGTTTTATTCGTTCATGAATGGGAGTAGCACTCATGCCTAATCGTGCGGCCATTTCTTTATTCGACAAGAAGGCATCTTCATGTAGAAATGCCAAAATTTGTTTATCGATGTCGTCTATCTTGGCCATATTTATTTTGGACTTGGGACTAATGAGGCACCAATCGAAACCACGCCACTTAAGGTATCTGTACGCATGTACTGTTCAAGTTCTACCTGGTATTTTCCGCGTCGCGGGAATTTTAGGCCTTTAAAAATGGGGTAGGTATGACTATACATATCTCCTACACCTCCGCCTTTGGGCTTTCCT
>JBEEIV010000165.1:0-5166 GCA_041169645.1 Bacteroidota bacterium | reverse complement strand
GGTATTGAAGTCTTTAGGTCAATTGGATCTTTCCAATCGCGATAAAAAACAAAAAGAAAAAATGGAAGAATTATTCTTTGATTTAAATAACCGCAAAGCAGTAAACGGTTTGTAAATTCCTAACATATTGTAATGAAAATAAGGCTTACCATCGTAAGCCTTATTTTTTTGAACAGAACTTTTTTTTAAACGCTTGTTTAATTTTTTCTACTTTTTAAACAATTGTTTAAAATAAGTGTTTAAATTTGCGATGCGGAAAACGATGGAAAAAGATTTAAGTACCGAACAAAAAATTAAAGATGCTGCCCGAAAGGTTTTTATGACGAAGGGCTTCTCTGGTTGTACGACCAGGGAAATTGCAAAATCGGTTGGTATCAATGTCGCCTTATTGAATTATTATTTTCGTTCAAAAGGGAAGTTATTCGAATTGATTTTAGAAGCTGCACTGTCTGATTTCATCGATTCGATGGTGGAAGTCTTTCATCAAGACTTAAGTCTTGAGGAGAAAACCCGTATGCTCATCGATAAGGAATTTGAGTTTTTGAGAAAACACCCTGAGTTACCTCTGTTTATACATGCTGGTTTGAACCAGTCATCGGACAATGAATTAGATCAATCGAATTTTCTTGGACGCCTGCACAAAACCGGCATCTTTGAACAATGCGAACAAGCGCAGCGCGAAGGAAAAATGAGAAAAGTCAACATGATCAATGTGACCTTATTGTTTATGTCTAATTGTCATTTTCCAATCATGAGTAAAAAATTGGTCTGTGGGATTTATCAAATGTCAGATCAAGAACATGAAGATCGCTTGAATGAACATCAAGAAATTGTCAAAGAAATGTTAATCAATTATTTATTTCCAAATACCACAAAAAATGCGTAAATCAATGTTCTACGCCGGTCTATTTCTGGTCCTTGCACACCTGAATCCTTCACGTGCTCAAGTACTAGATTTACAAAGCTGCCTTCGTATGGCTGATACGGCAAACTTACAAATCCGTAATGCCAATCTCGATGTGTTAATCAACGAGCGTCAACGTGAGGCGTACCTGGCTTCTCGAATGCCTCAACTGAATTTTAATGCCGATTACAAGTACAACGCCATTATTCCTGGTCAAGTTATTCCAGCATCAGCTTTTGGTGGTCCAGTAGGAGTGTACAACACGGTGAAATTTGGTGTTCCTTATATTCTTTCTAACAATTTGCAGCTGACACAAATACTCTTTAATTCTCAAGTCAATTATGGATTAGCAGCCTTGAAAATAAATACGGAAATAGTTGGGACGCAACGTGAGATGGCCATTCAAGAGGTACGCTATCAAGTTTCGAATACTTATTTTGTGCTGCAAGGGATCTATCAACAATTATCTTTTATTGATGCTAACATTGAAAATACACGCAGTATTTTGAAAAATATGGAGGCAACGCTTGCGCAAGGATTGATCATTCCGACGGAAGTTGATAAAATTAAAATCAACGAACTGAGCCTTATGAATGCCAAGTCAAATTTATTGGCGACAAAGGATCAAATGGAATATTTATTAAAAATTCTCATTGGCATCCCAAGTACGAATTCCATTCAGTTGGCGTCGGATGCGATGGTTCAAAAAACCATACTGAAAGAGTCGAATACACCTGTTCTCTTGCCTTTGAATCTATTGGAGTCTCAACGTAAGATGAATCAAGAGGAAGAAAAAGGAATTCGGATGAGTTATTTACCTAATCTGAATTTTTACGGGATTTACAATTACAACATTAATTTAAAACCCGAAGACGATTTCAGAACGGGAATTTCTGGTGCGTTCATAGGACTTCGATTAGATTGGACGCTATTTTCAGGAATGGAGCGCATCAATAAAGCCAAAATGAATCAGTTAAATCTGCAGAAAATCGATAACCAATACGAATTATTGAATCAGCAATTGGATTACGCCAAGAATTCCAGTAAAAGACAAGTTACCGTCAAAGCGGAATCACTGGAAGTAACCAAAGAGCAACTTCGTCTTGCTGAAAATGTTCATTCCAATGCATTGATGAAATTCAAAGAAGGGATGATTAGTTCAAACGACTTAATTATGGCGGAAACAGGACTAGAACAAGCTCAGTCCAATGTTGTTTCAGCATACATCCAACTGCGTCAAGCTGAATTAGAATACTTAAAATCAATCGGAAATATAAAATAAGAAAAATGAAACGAATTATCTCCATCGCTGTAGTTGCCATCATAATTGTGGCATTAGTAGTCGTAAAACTATTCTCAAATAAGAAGGCAGCTCAAGAAAAAATCTTTATTTACGATTCAACACAAGCCATACTTGTGGAAGCAGATCATCCGTTGACACATACTTTTGAGCATTCCATGAGTTTTCTGGGTACGTATGAAGCGAATCACCAAAACAATGTTGCTTCAGATGCCTCTGGTAAATTGATCGAATTAACTGTTAAAGAAGGTGATTTGGTGGCCAAAGGACAAGTATTGGCACGTTTGGATAATGAAATGATTCAATTGCAAATTGAAAACGCCAAATTGAACATTGCTCAATTAACCAATGATAACAGTCGTTTTTCATCGTTACGAAAAGATCAAGTGATTTCAGCAATGGAAGCGGAAAAAATGGAGTTGGCCCTAAAATCAGCAGAGGTACAATTGAAACAATTGCAAAAACAATTGAAAAGTACGGCGATTCTTGCTCCTTACAGTGGTGTGGTTACGAAACGATTGGTTGACTTAGGTTCGATGGTAATGCCAGGAACACCAATTGTTGAATTAACGGATATTTCCACGTTGAAACTAACCATTTCTGTACCTGAACGTGATGTGATGAAGTTCCAAAAAGGTCAAGCAGTTGTGGCAAATGCAGATATTTACGGAGACCAAGCTTTTAAAGGGTCCGTTTCAATGGTCGCTGTTCAAGCAGATGCATCGCACAATTTTAAAATTCAAACGACCATTCAAAATAGTGCCGAAAACAAAATCATGGCAGGAATGTACGGTTCAGTTTCACTTGAAAATTCAAACAGCGTAACAACGCTCGCCGTATCACGAAAAGCATTGGTTGGTTCTTCGAAAAATCCTCAAGTGTACGTTGTTCGAAATGGTAAAGCAGTTTTAACTCCGTTTACAGCTGGAACTTCCGATGGTGAGTACATTGAAGTCGTTTCTGGTCTTTCGAAAAGCGATGTGGTAGTGGTGAAAGGACAAGTGAATTTACAAAATAACTCTAATGTTAAATTAGCTAAATAAGCACCGATGACACTGACAGAACTCTCCATAAAACGTCCCTCCTTTATCATCGTTGTATTTACGATTTTAATTGGTGGTGGACTCTTGAGCTACAATCAGCTCTCTTATGAATTATTACCTGATTTTTCGCCTCCTTTATTGACAGTTACGACAACCTATCCGGGTGCTTCTCCGGCTACTGTTGAAACACAGGTTTCGAAGCCCTTGGAAGATGCTTTGAGTGGACTGGAAAACATCAATGAAGTGACCGCGTTCTCACTTGATAATGCGTCCTTGATGTTGCTCGAATTTAAGGCATCGGCGAACATTGATAAATCTTTTGAGGATGCACAACGCAAAATCAATAATGTGCTCAATAATTTGCCCGAAGGTGCACAAACACCCATCGTGGCGAAAATTGAACCAAATGCATCTCCAGTTTTACAAGTAAGTGCAGTTGCCAATAACATGGATGATCGTGCATTGATGGAATTGATGGATGATCAAATTTTACCCCAAATCAAACAAACCAAAGGTGTTGCGGAAGTTCAAGTAATTGGTGGCGAGCGTAGGTCTTTCCGAATCAACGTGGACAAGGATAAGTTAAAACGTTTTGGATTAACATTGGCCAATGTCAATCAAGCAATTGCCTCTTCCAATGTGGAATTTCCTACAGGAAAAGTGAAAAGTGCGGATGAACAAATGACCGTTCGTTTAGCAGGTAAATACAAGGATATCAAGGATATTGAAAATTTAATTCTCTATTCCAAAGGGACTTCATTGGTGAAGTTAAAGGATGTTGCTGAAGTAGTTGATGCGAGCGAAGATCAATTGGCTGTTTCGCGCTTGAACGGTGTGAATGGAATTGGTTTACGCATCAAAAAACAAAGCGACGCAAACGCTGTTGACATGTCCGTGGCGACTAAAGAACGATTTAAATTACTCGAAGAAAAATACAAGAAAGAAGGACTGAAATTTACCGTAGCGACGGACACTTCTCGTCCAACAGTAGAATCGGTTGATGCGGTGATACACGATTTGGAATTGGCCGTATTGTTGGTGGCAGCCGTAATGTTATTGTTCTTGCACAGCATGCGTAATGCATTCATCGTTTTGGTATCCATTCCTGCATCGTTGATTTCCACGTTTGTTGCCATGTATTTGTTGGGATATACCTTAAACTTGATGACTTTGTTAGCAATGTCTCTTGTGATCGGTATTTTGGTGGATGACTCGATTGTGGTATTGGAAAACATTTATCGCCATTTGCAAATGGGTAAAAAACGTCGTCAAGCCGCATTGGATGGTCGAAACGAAATTGGATTTACGGCGCTTGCAATTACCTTGGTGGATGTCGTTGTATTCTCACCCGTTGTATTCATTGAAGGAACGATTTCAGACATTCTTCATCAATTCTCCATTGTAGTTGTGGTTTCCACACTCATGTCATTATTCGTATGTTTTACGTTGACGCCTTGGTTGGCATCACGATTTGCAAAAGAGGTGGTATTGAATCCTAAAAAACCGTTGCAAGCTATACTATTATGGTTTGAACGCCGCGTAACTATCTTCACGGAGCAATATGTCAAATTGGTTGGCTGGTCGCTACGTCACAAATTGATTATGGCCGGTGTGATTATCGGATTGTTCGTCGCAAGTTTTGCTACCATGGGTCTCGGAATCGTTGGACAAGAATTCGTTGCGCAAGGTGATCAAGGTAAATTCATGATCAAATTGAAATACGATAAGAGTACCACATTCGAGGAAAACAATGCGATTACCTTAGATATTGAACAATTTTTATTGGCTCAAAAAGATGTGATTGAAACTGTTTTTGCAAATGTTGGTGGACCAAGTTCAGGTATGGGAGCAACGTCATTTGGCGCAGAAAATAGGTCTGAGATCACCGTTAAAATGAAGCCGGGTATGCAAAAGAAATA
>JBEEIV010000164.1:0-7533 GCA_041169645.1 Bacteroidota bacterium | reverse complement strand
CCAAAAAGCGCACTTCACCATTTCCGCACGCAATGACAACGGTTTGCTCATTCACATGTTTGATACTGCGAATTTTCCCACAATCAAGCGGTAATACAAGAACCAATTTCATGGTATCCGTTTGCCAAATGCTTAAAAATCCTTCGGCATCTCCGACCAATAAAAGTCCGTTTCCCTTCGACTCTAACATGGAAAATACCGCCGTTTTGTGTTGAGTAATGTGATGAACTTCACTTTTGGTAAGTAAGTCTACGATATGTAGTTGTCCTGTAGACAATCCAATTGCCAATTTCGTTTGATTTAAAAATAACTTGAGCGAAAAAGGCGTTGATTCGCATCGAACCGCAAAGGAATCTTGTTTACCATTGGCTTTGTCCCAACGAGTAACGAATTTGTCTGATGACCCTGAATAAATAAATTTTTCATCAGCATCAAGTCCATAAATCGGGCCATTATGTCCAAGAATTGCCGTGGAACGAAAACTCCCTAAAAAGGAATTAATTGTCGTCTTCTTCGATTTCATCCTCTTCATCGTTTACTTGTTTCAAACGATCAGCATAGGATTTCGGTAAGAAATCAAAAAACGTATCACCGCGTAATCCTAGGCGAAGGCATTCCAAGGGAATCATATCGTTAGGTGCGATGTTGCCTAAGTTCACTTCAGCACCGAAAAGCTTGATAAACCAAACTTGTTGGTTCTTTTGAGGCGCTTCCCAAAGGATGTCCTCCGGTTTAACACTCGCAATGATGCGGTTAATCAGCATGGTGTGAGCGGTTCCATTCGGACGAAAAACCCCGACATTTCCAGCTTCTCTACCTTCTGCAATCACTTTCCAACTTCCCGCATCTAATTCTCCTTTCATGAGTCGAACCCATTTTGCAGGAGAAATTAATATTCCTGAATCCTTGGATCCAACTTCGGATAATACCGTTAAGTTTTTCGACAATTGATGAATCAATTTACATTTTTCATCGTGTGGAATAATGATGGACCCATCAGATACTTCGACTAAATCCAAGCCAAATTTATCAATGACCTTTTGGTATTGATTGAATTGTCCGCGTGCATAAAATGCTTCAAATAAGGTTCCACCGAAATAAGGTCGAATACCCGCATCTTTGTACATTGCAATTTTCTCTTCAAGGTTTTTGGTCACATAAGAGGTTCCAAAACCAAACTTCACCAGGTCTGTTAAGTGACCAGATGCTTCTATGAAATGTTCTGTTTCCCTTAGACCAAGGCCTTTATCCATCATCATGGTAACGCCTTTTTCTCTTGGTTTTTCGCTTCTTTTAGGAATGAAAGATAATTTGAAATTCATAGTTATTCTGAAAGGTTTAAAAAATCATGGTCATCCAATAATTTCGGATTGATTTCAAAGATGGTTTTTGCTTTAATGGAATCTTTTTCCAAGCAATTTGTAAATAAGCGAATGGCTTCAGCACGTTGCCCAAGCATCCATTGTAAATTGACTTCCAATACTTTTGCGATGGCATTTTCCTTATCTCCATCCATATAGGATTGTAAAACTCGGTATGCTTCGATGGGTGATTCTGTACTAAGAAAGTCGATGTAATCTGATAAACACTCTTCATCTCCCGGGTTGAGTTCTAGGGATTTTTCATAATGAAAACGCGTTTCCTGTTTTAATTCCAATTTCTCATAAGCACCAGCTAACACATGGTAAATTCCGGCATTTTCAGGGTCGAAATCAAGGGCTTTATGAATCAAAACAAGACCTTCTCGTGTATTCCCCATTAAATCCTCCACTATTCCCAATCCCAGCCACGCTTCCGGAAGCATTGGCTCCATTTCGATGCTTTTTTTGTAATAATGCTTCGATAGGTCAAATTCATTTAATTGTTCATAGGCCTCACCGATGTAACACATCGCCATGGCGTCGTCCCCATCAAATTTCTGACACAATTCAAAATGCTCGATGGCTTTGTGGTATTTCTCAAGTGATAAGTAGGAATTTCCGAGGTTGAAATGAGCGGGACCAAATTCTTCATTGATTAAAATCGCATAATCATAGGCCCAAACTGCTTTATCAAAATCTTCTAATTTACTATATGCATTTCCCAAATTGTACCAAGCTGTGGCAGAATACGGTTGTTCGTCAATAAATTCAGTATAGGATTTTACCGCCTCATGGCTTTCTCCCATCATGTCATAACACCTTCCTAATTCATACAAGGCACTTTCATTGTATTTATTCACACGCAGTGCTTCCTTTAGCACTTCAATGGCTTCAGGATACATGCGCATGCGTTGGTATTCAACCGAAATATCCAAAAAGATGAAATCCGTTTCATTCGGTTCGGAATACGTAATCGACAAACGGAAATACTTGATCGCATTCTTATGATCACGCAATTGGGAATGAAGTGAGGCCTTTGTTAAATAAAGTTCAGTCGATGGAGGCATCGTCTTTTCCAACGCTTGCACTATTTCTAAAGCTTCGTTCAAAACACCAAGTCCACCAAGGGATTGAGCTTTGCGCAATTGAAAAAGTGGATTATAAGCGAACTGGTACATGCCCCATTCGGAGGCCGTTTTTGCTTTTTGATATTGCCCTTGCACCAAGTAATGATCGATGATGTTCTCAATACGATCACTATCCATAAATGGCAAGGTATTTCCCTGTAAATGTGCTTCAAAGCGCTCGATATCTTCGATCAAACTGCCATCTGCAAATTCTTCTTCGTCGTCATCGAACATTCACTCAATTTTTATATAAAATTAAGCCCTTTGACCCTAAAATAAAAAAGAAACTTGCTGCAGTTTTCAACAAAACAGGAATTTGTTAAAAACTATGAAACATCCAATCAAATAAAACCGAAACTGAAACTAAAGAAGTTCTTCGATGATGCGATCCATCGAATATCCTTCTGCTTCCGCACGGTAATTTCGTACCAACCTATGTCGCAAGATGGCTTTTGCTACGGCTTGTACGTCTTCGATATCTGGAGAATATTTTCCTTTCAAGGCAGCGTGACATTTTGCACCAACAATTAAGTATTGGGAAGCCCTTGGACCTGCACCCCAAGTGATATAATCTTTGGTTAATTGTGTTGCTTCAGGTGCGTTTACGCGGGTTTTCGCCACTAATTTTACGGCGTATTCCAACACATTATCTGCCACTGGTATGCGTCTCACCAATTCTTGGTAAGCTAATATTTGCTCGGCATCCAATAATTTTTCCAAATGGACACGGTGATCTGAAGTTGTTGCCTTCACAATGGCTAATTCTTCAATGTAGGAAGGATAATCCACCCAAATGTTAAACATAAATCGATCCAACTGCGCCTCAGGTAAAGGATAGGTTCCTTCTTGTTCAATTGGATTTTGTGTTGCCAATACAAAAAATGGCGAAGGAAGTTCGTAGGTTTTACCTGCTGCCGTAACTCTTCGCTCTTGCATCGCCTCAAGTAAGGCAGATTGCGTTTTTGGCGGAGTTCGATTAATTTCATCTGCCAAAATAATGTTGGAGAATAAAGGCCCAGGGATAAATTTAAATTGTTTACTCTCATCCAGAATTTCTGATCCAACGATATCCGACGGCATTAAGTCCGGAGTAAACTGTACACGGTTAAATGACAATCCCAAGGTTTCTGCAATGGTGTTAACTAACAAGGTTTTAGCGAGACCCGGAACACCTACCAACAAACAATGAGCCCTGGAAAAGATTGCGATTAACACCTGGTCAACCACATCATCTTGACCGATAATGACCTTGTGGATTTCGTTTTTTAAGGCATGATAATCGACTACAAGTTGATCTATTTTATCTTTATCCGTCATTTTATTCCGCTTTTGTATTCGTCCAATTATTTCTTAATTCACAGGATTGATAATTTTCATCCACCCGAATGTATGCATTTCCAATTTTGTTATTTACCCAATTATCGATGGTTTTTTGTTTTTTATCGTTTTCAGCAGCCAATTTGATCAAAGCATAATCATCTGTTAAATTTGCTTTATGAGCTGGGAAACGCTCTGCCAAACGAACGATACGCACACCTTGCTTTCGCTCATACAGATCAACATACATACTTGGCCTTGTGACATCACCTTTATTCAAAGCATCGGTCAATAAATAAATTTGTTGATCGACCTCATTTAAATCTTCCATATCCCAAAGTGGATCTCCAGAAATTGGGTTGGTGATCATTCCACGGTTCTGCTTGGTTAACTCATCATTGGAAAAACGCAATACCGCTTCATCCCAAGTAATTTTATTTTCCCTCAACATAGCATAACAACTGTCGATTTTCATCGATGCAAGGTTGCTGCTTGCTGCGTTAAATTCAGGCATGATCAAAATGTGTGAAACAGTGTAATCATTTCCTTTTCTCGAAATGAGCTTGATGATGTGGTAACCATAGGTGGTTTCTACAATTTCAGAAACCTCTCCCACTTTCAATTTAAACAAGGTTTCTTCGAATTGAGGAACCATCATTCCTTTCGTAGCGGATATTTTCCCACCTTGACTCGCACTACCCGGGTCTTGGGAATGTATTCTGGCCATTGTTTCAAAGTTCTTTCCTTTGTTCAAAATCATATCCCTGATTTCAGCCAGTTGATCGTATGCTCTTTTTTTATCTTCCTTCGTAATTTCAGGATATTGAACGATTTGTTGGAAACTCAGTTTCATGTTGATGTAGGGAATGCTGTCAGGTGGCAGCGAATGGTAATATGCCGCTACTTCTTTTGGTGTGACCGTAACATCAGAAACAATCTTTGCTTCCATTTCTTGCGCCAACAAGCGTTGTTTGATTTTCGATCTAAATTCTTCCTTAATTTGTGTAACGGATTTGCCGTAATACGCCTCTAATTTATCCCGTCCACCCATTTTCGACTCCAAAATGCGCAAGCGATTTTCCATCTCATAATCTACTGTTTCATCTTTAATCACCAAACTATCAAGCATGGCTTGATTGATTAATAATTCTTGAATCATCAATTGTTCCAAAATAGTGCATTCTGTAGCCTTCGTTACCGTTACTTGTCCTTGCTCAGCTTGCAATAATTGCGACTCAATATCCGATAATAGAATGATGTTGTCCCCTACTTGAGCAACAATTTTATTCACAACTTTCGAAGGCTGAGCGTAGGTGATACTTGCAAAAACAAGTGAAAAAACAAGTAATTTAATGTTCATCTTTTAATTCCCTAATTGGTAAAGCACGTCTGTATTCACTTTTATCGTATGTGTTTTTCTCAAAGTTTCTAGCCAAGTACTTTCGAGGAAATTCTGATAATCAGAAGTCGCAACTCCTTTTGCCTCATTAAATTCTTTCATTCCTGGCTCGAGGACAGCATTTACTTTCACGACATAGTACTTCCCATCAAATAGGTAAGCCGAGTTGACTCCTTTTCCTAAATTTTGGTTTGTCAAAAAAGGTGTTTGTGCAATATCGAATTTGTTCATTTTAACTTTCAAATTCAATTCTGAATCCTTATTAATGACATCCAAGACATGCTTGGAGTTTATGGTGTCATTTTTCAACATATCACTCACTTTTTTAGCAATATCTTGGTTTAAACATTCGTAAACAGTGGCATCTAGTCGTTTGTTCCATCGGTATTTAGCTTGATTCGCCGTAAAGAAGGAACGGAGTCCTGCTGTGTCTTTAACTGCTTTATTCCAGACAAGATCTTGCATGATTTCATACAAAATAATCCCATCGTGGTACTCTTTTACAAGTGCTTTGTAATCAGGATATTTGTCGGCTAATTGCGATTCCTCGTATTGTAATATTGCCGCTTTTTCCCAATTTTTATATTGTTTGTCAATCAGCAACTTAGTTTCTTCTCGTTTTACACCACGGTAATTTTTTTCCAAATATGCTGCGAATTCTTTTTGCGTAAATGGTGCTGTTTCTCCATTCAATTCAAAAAGTGCTTTGTTTGATTTTAAACCTTCTGCTGTCCATTTCCCAACATAATAAGTGGAATCTAGGTGCTCATAAAACCATTTTAATTTTTTATCTCCTTTGAAGCTATAGTTGTAATTGCTTTTCAGTTTTGACACGAAAGCATCCTGTGTTTTTTTCGAACGCTCATCTTTATTCACTTTGGATTGCAATTCTTTCTTCATGGATTCAAAAGATGGTACAGCACGCCATTCCAATAATTTGATGATGTGGTAACCAAAATCGGTTTTTACCGGCTGACTGATATCTCCGACATTTTTTAACGCAAAGGCTGCATCCTCAAAAGCAGGAACCATTCGTTGCGTTGTTCCTGAACCGAAAGCAGGAAGTTCACCACCTTTTTTTGTAGAATTTGCATCATCTGAATGTAAAGTAACCATGGACTCCCATGTTTCTCCGGACTGAAGTTTCGCGTAAATTTCATTGATTTTTTTCTCTGCATTCGCTTTTGCTTCCGGCGTAGCATCCTTTCCGGTTGAGACCATTAAATGTGCGACGCGAATAGTTCCTCTAGATACCCGTTTATCTGTTACCTTAATGATGTGATACCCAAAACGAGTTCTAACGGGATCAGAAACAACACCAATCGGAGTTGTATATGCTTTTTCCTCAAAAGGATAAACCATTTGAAATGCCGTAAAAAACCCTAAATCACCACCATTTGTGGCAGCAGAAGGATCATCAGATCCATTTTTCATACGCGCCACTGAAGCAAAATCTTCCCCTTTATCAATTCTGGCTTTCAGCGCTAAAATTCGGTTATACGCAATCAAGGTATCTTTGGGATTCGCATTCGGATCCAATCGAACCAAGATGTGTGATGCCCTGATTTCATTCTGAATACGGTCATACGCTTGACTAACCATTGCTTGGTTTTCAACGGAATCAATGAGATAAGGAAGGGCTAACTGCTTGCGGTAACCATCCAATTCTTTTTTTAATTTAGGCAAAGTATCATAGCCTAACTTCTCCGCTTCTGCCACTTTTAATTTGAATTTTGTGAACATTTCCACATACTCATCCAAAGAAGCTTTGTCAAATTTTGGATCCGGATTATTTTTCAAATAAATCTGTAAAAACTCACTTTTTGTTACCGGTTTCCCATCGATTTCCAACACAACAGGATCCTTTTGGGCAAAAGAATTTTGAACCCCTGCGAACATCAATAATAACACAAAAATTTTCTTCATCATTACCATTTATTTTAAATCTAATTATTTAGCGCGAACGCAAATTTCGCTTATTTATTTGATACTGTAATTTGGTGCTTCTCTTGTGATTGTTACATCATGTGGGTGTGATTCACGCACCCCTGCAGAAGTAATACGAACAAAC
Source organism: Bacteroidota bacterium (assembly GCA_041169645.1). Classification (GTDB taxonomy): domain Bacteria; phylum Bacteroidota; class Bacteroidia; order Flavobacteriales_D; family Crocinitomicaceae; genus UBA952. The sequence continues at coordinate 258 of JBEEIV010000164.1, read as the reverse complement.
CGTGCTCCTTGTAACTTTGAAATGGTTGGAGCACCACAATATCCCATCCCTGCTCTTAATCCACCAATGATTTGAAACATCACTTCAATCAATTTTCCACGGTAAGGTACACGTCCAGAAATTCCTTCAGGCACTAATTTTTTGATATCATCTTCCGCATCCTGAAAATAGCGATCCTTGGATCCTTTTTGCATGGCCTCGATAGACCCCATTCCACGGTACGATTTAAATTTTCTTCCTTCAAAAATGATGGTCTCT
>JBEEIV010000163.1:0-4095 GCA_041169645.1 Bacteroidota bacterium | reverse complement strand
CGGTTCTCCTAGCTACCAGGACAACATCTCCTCCATTTGCTGCATGGATGCGTGCTAATTCCTTACCTATTCCGCTTGATGCGCCTGTAATGAGTGCTGTTTTCATCTGTTTCTTTTTTTTATGAAACACCCGTTGGATGTATTTGTTTAATGATCGGAGTACGTTGTTTTAATCTTGGTATACAAATATCCATCTTCGTCCTTGTTTCCCAAACGCATGGACTGATGAACGGTTGCGGAACGAATCCAGCCGGACTTTTCATCCAAAATCATGGAAATCGAAGAGGATCCATCTACCTTTTTCAATTGATCGTTTTCCATTTGCTGATCAGACAAAATCGAGGCCTTACCTTCCACCATCAAACCGTTATTGGCGTTTCCGGTCCATTGGTAGGTATTCAATAACTCCGCATCCATTTGTCTAGATAAAATTCTGGTTTTCGTTTGCCAAGTTTTATTCATATCAACAAGCGTATTCGGATAAATTAAGGTAATGATTTCAAAATTACCCTTAAAGGATTTTTCGCCATAACTAAGCTCCAATTCCTTTTTCAATTTCTCTTTTTTATCCGAAGAAACCGGCAAATCATCTACTGCACTTTCAAGTAAACTACCGATTTCGACGCGACGAATCTCACCATATTTGGATATTTCCAAGTGAAATGGAGTTTGACAAAATTGATAAAAAATTTGAGACATCATGTTTTCGGATGATTTTTCAGAGCGAATATCCACAACCGTTCCATCTCCATTGTTTACATACAGATGCATGTTTTGATATTGAGCCTCGATGTAATAACTATCTTTTTTTACCGATTTCACCTTGTAACGAATGGAAGTCTCCATGAGCATTTCGAACTTTGACGTTTTTCCTTTGGTTCTTTGGAAAATCTCTGATTCCGCACGCATATTGTGATAATAGGCACGTTCTTTTTCGAGGTTCAACTGAATCGCTCTTTTTTGCGCAAATACACTTGGGAAAAGAAACAGGATAAACAGGATAGAAGTAAATTTCATGTGCTTCATTTCGTTCAAAATTACGGAAATATCAAAGGATGGTATGCATCCCTACGCGAAAGGTTTGTGCATGTGCCTCTACAATATCCTTCAATTGTGGACTATATCCACCGCCCATCGTACAAACAACAGGTACGTTTAATTGTCGAACGGTGTCAAAAACAATGCGATCACGTTCCTGACAACCTTTCAAGCTAATTCCGAGTTTCCCTAATTTATCGCTAGCCAATATATCCACTCCACATTGGTAAAAGACAAAATCAGGTGTAAAGTCAAATAATATCGCGTCCAAATGCTCGGAAAGCAAATGCAGATAAACTTTGTCCTGAATGCCATCTTCTAATTCCACATCGAGGTTAGATCGTTCTTTTTGCAGAGGATAATTGTTGCGTCCGTGCATGCTAAACGTAAACACACGATCCTCGTCTTGCAACATCGCAGCTGTTCCATTTCCTTGATGCACATCCAAATCAATGATAAGAATTTTCTGAATTCCGTAATTTGTTAGCAAATCATTTGCTGCAATTACTTGGTCGTTTAGTAAGCAAAATCCCTCTCCCCTATCGGCAAAGGCATGGTGTGTTCCGCCGGCAATATTAAAACCTATTTTTTTCGTAAGCGCTTCTTCTGCGAGTCGACGTGTTCCTTCCATGATGCACAATTCACGTTCAATGAGCTCCGTAGAATGTACAAATCCACTGACACGTTGTTCGCGATCACTCAATTTTCCATTCGAGAGTCGTTCCCAATACTCCGTAGCATGCACAGCAAGGACCTTCGTTATGTCGAGAAAATCTGGTTCAAAAAAATCAGCTTCATTCGCGGTTCCCTCATGAATTAACTGCTTCGGAAGTAAGTCATATTTCTCCATTGGAAAACGATGGTTTTCGGGAAGTGGATGTACGTAAATGGGATGAAAAGCAATCATGAATTGGCGATTTTCTCTACGATGCGAGCCACAGCTGGACAAACCGTTGTATTTGTTGCCGTGAGTTCGAGGATTTGAAACATATTTTTTCGATTCGTATGAGGATATTCCCTGCACGCAAGCGGTCGGTCCTCGTATATCGAACAGGTATTATCGTCAAACAAGAACGAACACGGTGATTTTTTCAGAACATAATCACGCTCCTCATCTATCTTCAAATAGAGGTCGATAAACTGCGCCTCCTTCATGCGCAAACGCTTTGCAATCCTTCGGATATCAGCATCACGAAAAATGGGACTTGTGGTCTTACAACAATTGGCGCATGTCAGGCAATCCATTTTTTGAAATTCCTGTTCATGTGCTTGGTGAAATCGCTGATCCAACTCTTTCGGTTTACTTTGCTTCCACTTGCGAAAGGTTTTTTTCGTCTGTTCTAATTGCTGCTTTGCTAAGTCCAAGGCATTTTGATCCTGATCCTTTAAATGATTCATGGCTTTTCTCTGTATCTTTGTTGCGAATTTACACATTCATGGAAGAATTTGACTTAATTGTAATTGGTGGTGGTCCCGCGGGATATGCCGCAGCGATGCGAGGGATTGATTTTGGGAAAAAAGTTTGCCTGATTGAAAAAGACCGTGTTGGAGGAGCTGGTGTATACAATGGCGCACTTTCTTCAAAAACCCTTTGGGAATTATCCAATCGCGTGTCTGACATCAACGACATGATTGTTTCCAAGGGACGAACAAAATTCGAATTATCTTGGGATGATGTACGGAAAAACCTCTCTGAGGCAATTTTTGAACGCAAGTTCCAATATGCTGCTCACATAAAATTATTGCAAACAGAAACGATGAAAAAGTTGCTGCAATACGAGCGTGGACAAGCAAAACTAGTCAACAAAAACGAAGTAGAAATCAATCACGAAGGCGAACGTAAGGTTATTCGTGGCGAAAAAATAATTCTTGCCACAGGTAGTCGACCAAGATCTCTTCCCAATATGGATGTTGATGAAGAAACCATCCTTACCAGTGATGGTATTGATCACATCAAAGATTTTCCTAAAAGTTTAGTCATTGTTGGAGCGGGAGTCATCGGCTGTGAATACGCAACGATTTTTTCGAATTTCGGCAAAACTAAGGTATACCTAATTGACCGTCAAGAACGTATTTTACCTTTTGAAGACGAAGATATTTCCAACCTGGTAGCGAATAACCTGAAAAAACATGGGGTAACGATTCACTCGAACGCGAAATTAGAACGCCTAGAAAAAATCGATGGAGAAGTAGAATATGAATTGTCTTATCCTGATGGTAGTCGCGAAGTTATCCGTGTGGAAAAAGCGTTATTATCGGTGGGTAGAACTCCGAACGTTGAAGGACTTGGTCTGGAAAATGCTGGCGTACAAATGTCACAACGAGGGGTACATATTGGCGATGACGACACCGTAACAAGCATTCCAAACATTTATGCAGTTGGTGATGTTTCTGGGCGTATTGCCTTGGTAAACATGGGTGAAATCGAGGCGCGACATGCCGTTGAAAAAGCCTTTGGTAATATTCCGGAGAGACTGAATTACGACAATGTTTGCACCATCATGTTTTTGACACCCGAAGTGGCATCTGTTGGTCTTAATGAACAAGAATGTGTTGCCCAAAATATCCCTGTGAAGGTGGTTAAAATCGATTATTCACTCATTGCACGTGCAATTGCGATGCGTAAGACTCAAGGATTCTTTAAAATCATCGTTACTAATGACAAGGACATGCGCATTCTTGGTATGCGTGTGGTGGGCGCACATGCTTCTACCGCCATTCAAGCGGTCGGATTGCTGATTAAATTGAACATGCCAATTGAAGTGCTATCAGAATTGATTCACCCGCATCCTTCGATTGTGGAAGGAATTCAAGAATGTGTACGTATGTTACTGAATCGTTCCATATTCAAGTCCTCCGTTTTCAAGGATAAATTAGCCTGTTACTCCTTGGTGGAAGGAGTCAAAACTCCTTTGGAACGCTTGTAAATGGACACCTTTTCTTTTCCTCAATTTCGAAAATTAACGAATGACCAATCCTTTTATCGGATCGATGACGAGAGGCATTTTACCGAAAAACAGCGCATCGGATCTCAGGTTTTCGTATTGAACATTGAAG
>JBEEIV010000162.1:0-4338 GCA_041169645.1 Bacteroidota bacterium | reverse complement strand
CGCGCTTGGAATTTGTAAGCATACATCGTCCAAGTAACCAGCCAGAAAAAGGCATGCTCTTTTCTCAGGATCTCATTTTTAAACCGAAGAGCGCTCCATTTGATCTTTCCTTGCGCTTTGCACTATTTGATACGGATAGTTACGATACACGGATTTATACTTTTGAAAGTAATGCATTGTATGCATTTGCTGTGCCGGCCTATTATTATCAAGGAAGCAGGGCCTATGTATTGTTAAGGTACAGTTTTTTGCGCTCCTGTGATCTTTGGGTCAAATATGGGGTCTTTCTATACGAAAATAGGAGTTCAATTAGTTCTGGTGCGGAAAAAATAGTAGGTAACAGAAAGTCTGATTTGCTTGTCCAGCTTAGGATTTCCTTTTAAGTTTTATTTTTTTTGATTTTTTTTCAAAAAAAAGTGTTACAAATGATAATACCTTGCGTTATCCAAATAAGCGCGGACTGCAAGCCTCGCGATCTCCATGAATACAAACTAGAACTAAAACCAAATCTTATGGCTGTCAACATGATTTACCATCAGAGTGCATTTCGTCTGGAAGAGGAAATGAAACTCGTTGAGCGTGCGAAAGAACATCCACGTTATTTTGCTCCTTTGTATGAAAGATATCATGAAGCGATTTTTCGTTACGTTTACAAAAGAGTAGATGAAATCGAAATCGCTTACGACATCACATCTTGTGTTTTCGTGAAGGCGATGGCGAGTATACAAAAGTATGAAAACAGAGGGGTTCCGTTTTCTTCTTGGTTATTTCGCATCGCTAAAAGTGAGTTGTATCAATCTTTTAGAGATAAAAAAGCGCAGCGAACGGTAAGTATTGATTCTGTTACTTTAAAACAAGTAATGGATGATTTTACGGATGACAGTAGCGAGGAAAATACAGCGAAATTGTTGGTTGCTTTAGGGAAGTTGAAAGAAGCCCAGCTTCAATTGATTGAAATGCGTTTTTTTGAAAAACGTTCTTTCCGGGAAATTGGAGAAATTGTTGGACTTTCTGAAAATAACGCTAAAGTGAAAACGTTTCGTGCATTGTTGAAATTGAAAGAATTGTTTTACCAAAAAGAATGATTATGATTAAAATTCTACTGGACAGGGAAGAGCCAAGCTCGGAACAAATTCGTCAACGAATGGATTTTGAATCCGTTTATGGGGGTGTTAAATATCAAAAATGGATCATGAATCCTTGGATTTATGTGCTGGGAGGTGTTTTTACTGCCTTGATTTGCCTCTAAACTTTGGTGCATTCCCTCTGATGTAGAAATTAGTTTTTACATTTGTGCATGTACCAAGTAATTCGTTCTATTTTATTTCGTTTTGATGCGGAAAAAGTCCACTATTTTGTTGTTGGACTCCTGAAATTCATTGTTAAATTCCCATTAAGCGGTTGGTTGTTCAAGGCGACATATCACGTCAAACATCCTGCTCTTGAACGCGAATTCATTGGTTTGAAATTTCCAAACCCAGTTGGACTAGCCGCAGGATTTGATAAGAACGCCAAGTATTTTAACGAATTGGAAAGTTGTGGTTTCGGTTTTATTGAAATAGGAACAGTTACCCCACTTGCTCAGCCAGGAAATGATTTGCCTCGTTTGTTCCGTTTGAAAAAAGATGAAGCCATCTTAAACCGAATGGGATTCAATAATGATGGTGTTCAAGAAGCACTAAAACACTTGAAATCTCGGAAAAACCATCGCTTAATTATTGGTGGAAACATTGGTAAAAATAAATGGACTCCGAACGAAGAAGCCATTAAGGATTACCTCATTTGCTTCGACGCGCTGTTCGATGAGGTAGATTATTTTGTAGTGAATGTATCTTCCCCAAATACCCCAAATTTGCGCGCCTTGCAGGAAAAAGAACCTTTAATGGACTTGCTTTCAACCTTGCAAAAAAGGAATGAATTTAAATCAACTCAAAAACCGATTTTATTAAAAATTGCTCCAGATTTGACCAATGAACAGTTAAATGAAATCATTGAAATCGTTCAGGTGACAAAAATAGCAGGACTAATCGCGACAAATACAACGATTAGTCGTGAAGGATTGGAAACGCCAGCATCAGAAGTGGAAGCATTGGGCGCAGGGGGGATCTCTGGAAAGCCACTTACAAAAAGATCAACGGATGTTATTCGTTACATTCATGAAAAATCACAAGGAACGATCCCGATGATTGCAGTAGGAGGAATTCACTCTGCAGCGGATGCCTTGGAGAAAATAGACGCAGGAGCAACATTGGTTCAGCTCTACACGGGCTTTATTTACGAGGGACCAAGCCTCATTAAAAAAATCAATCAAGCACTCATCAAAAAAGTACAAAATGCCTAAGTTAAAATTGGTGGAGTGTCCTCGTGACGCGATGCAGGGTATACACGAATTTATTCCAACGGAAATAAAAGTGAATTACATCAATCAATTGCTGATGTGTGAATTCGACACAATTGATTTTGGGAGTTTTGTTTCCCCAAAAGCGATTCCACAGATGCGCGACACGGCTCAGGTACTGAATGGACTGAATCTTTCCAGTAATTCATCGAAACTTCTTGCTATTGTGGCAAATGAACGCGGTGCTACTGATGCGTCTTCCTTTGATGAAATTACGTATTTGGGTTTTCCATTTTCCATTTCGGAACAGTTTCAACAGCGTAATACGCATGCTTCTATTGCGGATTCGTTACACCGAGTAGCGGCCATGATGGAGATTTGTGAAAAAGGAAAAAAACAACTGGTGGTGTATTTATCCATGGGCTTTGGAAATCCCTATGGTGAAGAATGGAGTACGGATTTGGTGTTGAACTGGTCTGAACGATTGAATAAAGAATTTGGTGTTTCCATTCTGGCCTTATCGGATACAATTGGCTGTGCAGATCCTTCGGATGTGCGCATGTTGTTTCCATTACTTCAGAAGGAATTGCCTCATGTTGAGTTCGGTGCTCATTTTCATACCGTTCCTGAAAAAGCGGAAATCCTTATTGAAGCGGCCTATGAAGCAGGTTGTCGTCGTTTTGATACCGCCGTGAAAGGATTTGGGGGCTGTCCAATGGCAAAAGATGACCTTACCGGAAACCTGGCAACGGAGCAATTGTTGCGTTGGTCAGCGGAGCGAAATATTGAAACAGGTATTTCAATGGATCATTTTCAAACGGCTTTTAACGCCGCAAGCATGGTATTTAATTCGTAATTTTAAGCCATGAAGCAATTGAAATCTCCAAAATTGTGGCTGCTAATCCTTGTTGGAATAGCCATTTCTTTTTTTGTCTATCGACAATTGAATGGGAAGGGAAAACAAGATAAGACGCAAGCAACAGAAGCAAAACCCCTCAAAGTAGAGTACATTTCGACGGATTTTAAAGAGAATGCATTTACGGATGGAAACGAATTGGCTTTGTTGAAAGAGTTGAAAATTTGCGATACAACCTTAGTGGATGGACAACTGGGCGCTTGCTCTCCTCGGTTTTTTCGTTTTTTCAAATTGAACGATGCCGTCTCTTTGAAGAATGCTTTTCTATTGTTAGTGAATGGCGCTGCATACCCGAACGACCCCAAAAATTTTAAATCGCGAAGAATTTTGATTTTTGAACGGGAGAAAGGAAGCCTCGTTTTATCAAATACCATTAAAGGGAACTTGATTGAGCGCCGAAAAAATGGTCCATCAACCTATGACGACATCGTGATTCGTTTCCGCTTGGATGATTATGATGAGGCTTACCATTGTTTGTTTAAATGGAAAAATGGCCGCTACGAATATGAAAGCTGCGAAGAATTATTTTCCTACTACTGCAAAGGAAAGGTTAAGCCTGAATTAAAAGATTCCGTTTCCATCGAAGTGAAGAAAATCTTGTATGACGAGAAGTTATTGTATTAATTTTTTGCTCCCGCTCTTCTTGCTGTCATGTGTTGGAGGGGTGCGAACAGACAAGGTGGATTTTACCCAGGGATTCACGGATGGAAATAGTAAGGTATGGGTTGTATCGAAAACGATAACCCCAGACGGTGCAGTAACAATGAACGAACCGTTAAAAAGTGATGTTTACGTTTTTTATTCCTCAGGCACTTGTTTTTTGACGGATTTTCAACAACTTTCTCAAGGAAAAGGACGACATGGAAAGGTGGAGTTTGATCATGAACTCCGAACAGTTTCCCTACTTTTTGATCAGGAAAAAAGAGCATTTGAATTCGAATTTTTGGATGAAAACCATTTAATGTTTTATCCATTGGAAGGATCTAGTTACACCAAAGCAATTGAGCTGATTCCTTTTCCGGAGTTTCGTTAAAACCCCTCATACGCTCCAATCCAAATAATACCTATGGTTTAGCCCAAAATA
>JBEEIV010000161.1:0-14881 GCA_041169645.1 Bacteroidota bacterium | reverse complement strand
ATTGATGCTACTGACTTGAAAATGGTAGGTGAAGTCACTCTGTCCCTCCCCAATATTCATGCTTTTTTTTGTTTGAACCAACGAAGGGAATACCAAGGATAAGTTGCGCGTGAAATCTTCTACAACGGACTCATAATCTATCCTACCTTGTAGTGTCGCATTGACCAATGAACTTTCTACATTGATGTAATCAGATTGATTTTTTCGATTGAAGTCAAGGTGGAGAAAATCAAGAGAGACATCCTTACCGTCTTCTTCATAACGCAGATTATCTGTTTGAACAGAGCCATTTAAGCTTTTGTAATCATTCCCAGTTATGGTTGCTTTGACATTTGCATTAAAGCGCACACCATCGACATGTGTAATGTGTAATTTGGTTAATTCACTGGAATGAATTTTAAACTCCACTTGGTAATTTGGCGCTTCATTTAGGGAAATGATTCCCGCATAATCCAACTCCAAATTGGGATCTTCGATTTGAATTTTTGAATTCAATTGTTCCTTTGCAATTTGACCTTCTGTCATTCGAATATTCGTATACGGATATCCCAGGTAATCAAAACGACTCAACACAGCAGAAATGTTTTTTAGTTCATAGCCACCATCATCCGTGAATACTCCACTAAATCTTAGGTTTCCGTTGGCCACTCCAAAATCAGTTTGATTGGATAATTTAGCCACGTCAAGGTTTTGAAATTCAATGAAGGATGAATCTTTGATGACAGGACTAAGTGAAACACCGTTCGCCATGAATTCAAAGCTCATTGGATTTTTAAGTCCCACGGTTCCAATGGCTGTCTTCGCTTGTTTCATTCGTACCTGCATGTGTTTTAAATCTCCATTAACTTGCAAGCGATCGATTTGGGCAAATCCAATTAAATCCACTGTTTTGCCAAGTTGAATGGAACTTACACCTTCTGGCATTTTCAGACGACTCAAATCTTGAACCGAAATATGGGCAGAGGAGATATTCTCATTTAATTTACCTTCATCACCCAAACGAAAATCTGGCAAAATAAGATCTCCCTTGACGAATGATTCACGACCGAAACGAAGGTTAAAATCTTTAATCGTTAAATTCCGAAGTCTTTCCGTGATTTTCCCTGAAAGAGCAACACGGTCATTCATTCCTTTTAACTCAGGTGCAAAATAACTTACGTCAGATAAATCGACGGTACTTGGAGCAAGAAACGCATCAAAAAAGACCTTGTCATCAAAGGAGTCAAAGGCGGTCCAATCTTGAAAATTAAAATTGAACTTTGGGAAATGAATGTTGGATTTAGCCGTCTTCACTTTGAAATTACGGAGATGCAAGCCCTTACTCAAAATAGAAACATGAGCAGAAATGTGATTCATTTTCATGCCCGAACGATCCTGAAATTGAAGTTTATCCAAACTAAACACTAGGTCATTACCTCGAACCTTAAAATTACTTGCTAAAAGCTGAACATGCTTTAAATCGAGGTGGTCATAATCAACTCCAAAGGGCAAGGTATATTTGCGGTTATCATCGTACTTAATCTGAAAGTCTCGCAATACAAGGTGTTTCAAATCAAGTTTAACCGGCTTTGACTTGCTCTTCGATTTATCGCTGCCTGCAAAATAATCTTGCAAGAACGCGTAGTTGTAGTCCCCAGTTTTCTTATGCCTTTGAATGGATAACTTGCCTTTTTTCAAGGTGAGGTCCTTGACCACAAATTCATTTTTGAAAATCTTCAATTCATCCAGATGAACGACTAACTCCTTTACCGAGATCAGGGTGTCCTTGTTCAAATCCTTGATCATTAACCCTTTAAGTGCTATTTTATCAAAAAATACAATTTCTAATTGATCAACTTTGACAGTCGTATTCAATTCGGAAGACAGGTAACTTGTAGCTTGACGCGCAAAGTACGATTGAACACTAGGGAAACGAACAATAAAGGCAAGAAGTAACACCAATAGCAAAAGCCATTCCAATGTAACTCCAATTACGCGACCCAAGAATTTAACTACCTTTGCCATTAGCATTACAAATTTAATAATCTTTTAGCAGTGAAGGACACGATTATTCTAGGTATTGAATCATCTTGCGACGATACTTCTGCCGCAATACTGAAAGGTAACCAAATTTTATCGAATTTCATTGCTGGTCAATCCGTACATGAACAATATGGAGGAGTCGTGCCAGAACTTGCATCTCGGGCACATCAAGAAAACATTGTTCCAGTTGTTTCCACCGCTTTATCACATGCTGGCATTGAATTAAAGGATGTTGACGCCATTGCCTTTACTCAAGGACCAGGTTTACTTGGTTCGCTCACCATTGGAACTTCTTTTGCAAAAGCACTTGCCCTTGGAACAAACAAGCCCTTGATTCCGGTCCATCACATGAAAGCACATATTTTAGCACATTTTATTGATGATGCCAGCGAAAACAAACCAACATTTCCTTTCTTATGCTTAACCGTTTCAGGCGGACACACCCAAATTGTTCGGGTAGAAAGTCCCATGATCATGGAAGTTCTCGGAAATACCATCGATGATGCTGCAGGTGAAGCTTTTGACAAAGCTGCTAAGATGTTGGAGCTCCCTTACCCTGGTGGACCATTAATTGATCAATACGCCCAAGACGGAAATCCACTGTCATTTCAGTTTTCAAAGCCTAAAATTGAAGGGTTGGATTTTAGTTTTAGTGGTTTAAAAACATCTTTCCTTTACACCATTCGCGATCGAGTGAAAATCGATCCGGAGTTTAAACAAAAGCATTTGAATGATCTTTGTGCGTCCATTCAAAACAGTATTGTTACCATTTTAATGAGTAAGCTCGAAAAAGCTGTGAAAGAAACGGGAATACATTGTGTGGCAATTGCTGGGGGTGTCTCAGCAAATAGTGAATTAAGAAATCGCCTTTTAGCGAAGAAAGCAGAAGGCTGGATGGTCTCTATTCCCAAATTCTCCTATTGTACGGACAATGCAGCAATGATCGCTATGGCTGGTAAATTACTGTTTGAAAATGGAATAATTGCCGATCAAAGCGTTAGTCCACAAGCCAGGCTACCTTGGTGAGAAGGTTACAATGGTTACATAGTTATGTCCCGAAAAATTCGTAATTTCGAAACTCTGAATACATTTGAATGAAATTGAAATACATCCTTTTCTCCTTTCTTTTGACATTTACCCTGATGAGCCAAGCGCAAAATCATGTCAAATGGACATTTGATTATAATTCAGCATCCAATAAAGTCATTGCTACAGGAATCATTGAACCAGGATGGCACCTCTACTCACAAAAAACGGATGAAAATGCAGGACCAATTCCAACCAAAATGTTGGTTGAACCTGGGAAAAACTACAAAATCATTGGTACAGCAGTTGAATCGGGTATACCTCACGAAATTTTTGACAAAAACTTTGAATCAACCGTATTTTTGTTTGAATCTAGCTATGTTTCCGAGCAAGAAATAAAAGTTAAAAAACCGGGGACATTAAAAGGAGAAATGCAATATATGATTTGTGATGATACCAAGTGTCTTCCTCCAATTTCCGTTCCTTTTACCCTCGAAATCAATTAATATGAAAAACTTCATTTTATTTTTTAGCCTAATTTTCAGTTTGTCTTTTGTTCAAGGACAAGGGATGATGAATAATTACATCAAATGGACCTATTCCGTGGAGAAAATCGATGAGTCCCATGCGAACTTGGTGATGAGTGCGAAAATTGTTGCTGGATTCCATGTTTTCTCCTTAAAGCACAATCCTGCTGATGCCGATGGAACTGGCATCGTCCCTGAGTTTACCTTTAAAAAAGGCACCAATTATAGATTGGTTGGAAAGCCTTTTGAAACAGGAACTCCGAAAAAACATGTGGATGATTTAGGTACATCCTATTATTTTGAAAACAAAGCCACGTACAAGCAACAAATTGAGGTATTAAGTTCGGACGAATCAAACGTTACTGTTGGTTTATTTTTTCAAATGTGTAATGAAGAAGGATGCCTTCCTCCATTTGATACGGAAGGAAAATTCAAATTAAGTGGTTTCACGGCTAACGAAAATGCAAGCTTAGTAACTGGGGATACCAGCACAACTTCAGCTACTGATGCAGACACCTCCAAAGGCGCCAAAACACAGATAGAACCTTCTAAAACCAACGATAAAAAGAAAAAGGAGAAAGACTCCAATTTGGTAATTTTCATCGCTGGATTCCTTGCCGGTCTCGTTGCATTGGTTACACCTTGCATGTTTCCAATGATTCCAATGACGGTTACGTTTTTTACACGACAATCAAAATCACGCAAAGAGGGAATTTTTAAAGCATTAGTTTACGGAGCATCGATCGTTTTAATTTATGTCACTTTTGGCTTGGTATTCACGGCAGCAATGGGTCCGTTAGGCTTAAACGACCTTTCCACAAATCTTTGGATGAACCTGATATTCTTTACCATATTTGTCATCTTCGCTTTCTCTTTTCTTGGAGCCTTCGAAATTCAATTGCCAAATTCATGGGTAAACAAAATGGATAAGCAAGCGGATCGAGGTGGATATATTGGAATATTCTTCATGGCCTTTACTTTAGGACTCGTATCCTTTTCGTGCACAGGACCAATCATTGGAACCTTGTTAGTGGAAGCTTCAACTTCAGGTTCTTACTTAACGCCAGCAATTGGAATGACCGGATTCTCTTTGGCATTAGCCATTCCTTTCACCATTTTCGCCATTTTCCCAGGATGGTTGAACTCACTTCCGCAATCTGGAGGGTGGTTAAATTCAGTAAAAGTTGTGCTTGGACTTGCAGAATTAGCTTTGGCTTTGAAATTCTTGTCGTCCGTAGATTTAGCTTACCATTGGGATCTATTGACACGCGAATGGTTCGTAGCCATTTGGTTTGTACTCTTCCTGACCATGGGATTGTACCTGCTCGGAAAACTTCGCTTTTCTCATGACTCACCACTCGAAAAACTTGGTGTTCCACGCTTTATGTTTGCACTCATGGCTCTTACATTTTCCGTTTATTTATTCACAGGAATGTTTGGCGCTCCATTAACCTTAATTGACGGAATTGCGCCTCCAAGAACTCACTCCGAAGATAATTTCCGCTGGGTCAATGGTGGATTAGAAACAGGACTTGATAACGACTCTATCTCAACACAATATGCTGCAGATATGCATCCTGTGGGCGACGGCTCCATTTTGGTCTTCCATGATTTGGCCGTTGGAAAAGAATATGCTAAAAAGAAAAACTTACCTATTTTACTTGATTTCACTGGATACGCTTGTCAGAATTGCCGTAAAACGGAATCAACCGTATGGACCAATGACGAAATTCGTCCCATACTCCAAAAACAATTTGTCATCGTTTCCTTGTATGTTGACGACCGCACTCCATTGCCAGCAAATGAAGTACGCGTATCAAAACTAAGTGGAAACATTAAGACTGTCGGAAATAAATGGGCCGATTTAGAAATGGAGAAATATGGAAGTTTCCAACAACCGCTTTATGTTGTGATTGATCATGATGGAAACGATTTAACGGAAGCAATTGGATATACTCCTGATATAAAATCATATAAAGCCTTCTTGACAAAAGGACTAAAGTCCTTTAAAAAATAATGAAAAGCGGTGTTCATCACCGCTTTTTTTTATGGAAATTTCGTTCATAACTCGGTTCGACCTGAGGTTAAACGAGGTACATTCTTTTTTATTTTTGGGCTTCACAATTTTCGATAAAATGAAACTATGTATTGCTGAAAAACCTAGTGTTGCCCGTGACTTAGCGGAAATTCTTGGCGCCAAAAATCGTCGTGACGGTTACATGGAAGGCAATGGATATTGTGTTACTTGGGTATTTGGTCATTTATGCTCACTTAAAGATCCGGAGGACTACAACCCAAATTGGAAATATTGGAAGTTGGAAGACTTACCAATCATTCCTGGTCAATTTGGCATTAAATTGCGTGACGATGAAGGAGCAAAACGACAATTCAAAGTAATCGAAACATTGATGACGCAGGCAGAAGAAGTCATTAACTGCGGAGATGCCGGACAAGAAGGAGAACTCATACAACGATGGGTTTTGATTAAAGCAAAATGCAAAGTACCCGTGAAACGGCTTTGGATTTCATCCTTAACGGAGGAAGCAATCAAAGATGGATTCAATAAATTACGTGATTCCAAAGAATTCGATAACCTTTTTGCTGCAGGAAATTCAAGGGCAGTCGGTGATTGGGTTTTGGGCATAAATGGGACCCGTTTATACACCCGTAAATTTGGGCGCGATAAGATGACCTTATCTGTTGGTCGCGTTCAAACACCTACTCTTGCGATGATTGTTCAACGTCAAAAAGAAATCAATGCCTTTAAAACGGAAGCATATTGGGAACTGAAAACGGTATACCGCGAAACTGAATTTCAATGTCAAATTGATCGACTGAAATCCAAAGAAAAGGCAGAAAAAGGACTGGCTTATTTAATGGGCAAACCCTTCGAAGTAACTTCATTCGAACAAAAAGATGGGAAAGAGGGAAATCCGCGGTTATACGACCTAACTTCTTTGCAGGTGGATGGTAACAGATACTATGCTTTTAGTGCGGATGAAACCTTGACGAAAATACAAAGTTTGTACGAAAAGAAATTAGTGACCTATCCTCGTGTTGATACGACTTATTTATCCGAAGATTTACATCCAAAAATTCCCAATATACTCAATGGATTAAGGGACTATAAACGATTTACGGCTTCTTTGGAAGGAAAACCCATTCCGAAATCCAAGCAGATTTTTGACGATAAAAAAATCACCGATCACCATGCGATTATACCAACGGGAGTTGCTCCTTCAGGCATCACTCCCGATGAACAACGTATCTATGACCTGATTTGCCGCCGGTTTATTTCCGTCTTCTATCCGGAATGTAAAATCTCTAATACAACAGTCCTGGGGAAAGTTGATGGACTTGAATTTAAAGCTACGGGAAAACAAATTTTAGATAAAGGCTGGCGCGTAATTTATGACGATCTAAAAGCCGAAAATAAAGAACAAGGATCGAAGAAAAAAGAAGGCGAAAGCGAAGATAAAATATTGCCCATTTTTGAAAAAGGTGAAATAGGACCTCATGAGCCCATCATCCACCAAGGAAAAACGAGTCCTCCAAAATACTACACGGAAGCAACATTGTTGCGTGCGATGGAATCTGCGGGAAAACTAGTAGAGAATGAGGAAATGCGTGAACTCATGAAAGAAAACGGTATTGGTCGTCCGTCGACACGCGCAAATATCATTGAAACCTTGTTCAAGCGCAAATACATTGAAAAGAAAAAGAAAAATATCATTGCTACCGAAACTGGAATGAACCTCATCGATACTATCAAAAGTGAATTGCTCAAAAGCCCCGAGTTAACAGGTCAATGGGAGCATAAACTTCGTCAAATTGAAAAAGGCACGTATGAGGCCCAAACGTTTAAAGATGAGTTATTTGTGATGGTACGTGAATTAACCGACGAAGTTATTTTTGGAAAGTAAAAATTACATTTTCAAAGGCGCTTGAATTCCCAATACCTTAAGTCCTTGTTGAATGGTTCTACGTACACATTCACTCATTGCCAAACGAAGGTTTTTATCCGCAGAATTTTCCTCCGATAAGATTTTTACTGCTTGGTAAAAATGATTGTAGTGTTTCACTAAATCATAGGTGTAGTTTGCTACAATTGCTGGAGAAAATCCACTTGCGGCCTCGTGTATTACTTGAGGGAACTGAACAAGCAATTTAATGATTTCTTTCTCTTCATGTATCAAATTTGCCGATTCTATCTCGCTCAAATCGATTTTTCCCGCTCGCTCCAACAGGGTAGAAATTCGTGCGTGTGCGTACTGAATAAATGGGCCTGTATTCCCCGTCAAATCAATCGATTCTTCCGGGTTGAACATCATTCGTTTTTTCGGATCAACTTTCAATAAGTAATACTTTAATCCACCCAATCCGATTTGTTCGAATAATGTGCTTCGCTCTTGCTCACTTAAGGTTTCAATGTGCCCACGTTCTTTGGTCATTTCAGTCGCCTTCTCAACGATTTCTTCCATCAAATCATCTGCATCTACAACAGTTCCTTCGCGAGACTTCATTTTTCCCGTTGGAAGGTCAACCATACCATAGGACAAATGAAAACAATTTTCAGCCCAAGTGTAACCTAATTTTTTCAAGATGAGGAAAAGTACTTTGAAATGGTAATCCTGTTCATTTCCAACGGTATAAACCATACCATGTAGACTTGGGAAATCATGAAAACGATCGATCGCCGTTCCAATGTCCTGAGTCATATAAACCGCAGTTCCATCCGAACGCAACACCAGTTTTTCATCAAGACCTTCACTGGTTAAGTCGATCCAAACGGAACCATCTTCTTTTTGATAGAAAACGCCGTCTTTCAAACCTTTCATCACTTGGTCTTTACCTAATAAGAAAGTTTCTGACTCATAATACAGCTTATCGAAGTCGACACCCATTTTATCGTAAGTCTTCGCAAACCCTTCATATACCCAACCATTCATGGTGGTCCAAAGTAAATATACTTGTGGATCGCGTGCTTCCCATTTCACCAACATTTCTTTGGCGTCAAGTAAAATGCTCGTGTTGTTTTTTGCTAATTCTTTGATTTTATCTTCAATGCCTTGAATGGCTTTTTCATCCTTCCCTTCTTTTGCTGTTTGGAAGTTCAAGAATGCCGTTTGGACTTCTTCCGAACACATGGAAAAATCACCTTGCTCCCAACGCTCAATGAGTGCCTTCGCCTCTTTTTGCAAATTTTTATCGAACTCTACGTAGTATTTCCCTACCAGTTTATCCCCTTTTAAACCAGTATTAGATGGTGTTTCTCGCTCTCCTCTTTCGTTCATTGGAGAGAAACGCTCCCATGCCAACATACTTTTACAAATGTGTATGCCACGGTCATTGATCACTTGTGTTTTGATTACTTCGTGTCCATCTGCTTTCAAAATTTCAGCCACTGAATACCCCAAAAAATTGTTTCGTAGGTGTCCCAAATGCAATGGTTTATTCGTGTTTGGAGATGAATATTCCACCATGATTGTTGGTTTCGATCCTTCCGGTGCAAAGCCATAAGCTTTAGCATGAAATACCTCATTTAATTGTGTTAGCCAATATTTTTTGGAAAAAACAATGTTTAAAAATCCATTTACCACGATGCACTTTTCCACTTCGGGAACATGCTGTTGGATGAAATCACCGATTTTTTGTCCTGCTTCAAGGGGAGAACAGCGCAACAGTTTTACGAAAGGAAAAACCACTAAGGTTAAATCACCTTCAACATCTTTTCTCGTTACCTGAAATTGAATCATTTGCTCATCAATCTCTTGTCCAAACAAGGATGCCGCAGATCGTTGAATAAGTTCTTTTATATGGATTTCCATGTTTACTTTAAACTTTTTACCAGTGAGTCAATCAATTCAAATGATCGCTCGGCCATTTTATTTTTTTCATTATCCAAACAAGGATTCACCTCTACGATTTCCAAGCAAGCCAATTGATCAAGTTTTGTCAGACTTGTTAAAATGGACTTCGCTTCTTCAAAAGTGATTCCTTCTGGAACAGGAGTTCCGGTACCGTAGGAAGTTTCGCTTGGATCCATGGAATCGACATCAAAAGAGACGTAAACGATGTCACATGATTGCATTTTTTCTTTGATTTCGTCCATACAAACCTGCACGCCTTTTTCCCTTAATTCACGAACGGTATAATTCCGTAAATTCAATTCTTTCATGGCATGAATTTCTTCCTCTTCTACATCCCGAACGCCGATGTAAATCAAATCGGCTGGCTTTAACGAGTGACTCTTGAGCTGGTTCCAATATTGCATGGTCGTTAAGTCCAAATTGTTCTTTTGAAGATCAGATTGATCGACACCTAATGCCGTTGCGATTGGCATCCCGTGGATGTTTCCGGAAGGAGTTGTATAAGGAGAATGAATGTCCGCGTGCGCATCAATCCAAACCACACCCAATCGTTTTCCCGGATAAGCCATTTTTAATCCAGCCATCGTTCCACCAGCAGAAGAATGATCCCCAGCAATAATGAAAGGAAACATACTCGAATCAATGGCTTCTTTCACTTGCTGTTTTACCGCTTCAAATATTTGAAGCACCCCATCAATCCGCTTGGCAAAAGGAAAATTTGTCGGTCGATCCAATAGGTCATTTCGATTCGGCAATGTGTAAACGGGAAATTCTGAAAATAGAGTAGCATTTTGCGTTCTTGCCGCAGCTCGAATGGCCTCTGGTCCTAGTGAAGCTCCTCTTGTTCCCGCGCCGAGCTCAGAAGGATTAAAAATAAATTGTATTTGCCGATTCATAACGTACCCTTTCGTTGGGCAAGACAAATTTACAACTTTCTCAAGGAAGTATTCATTGGAGGACCCTGAAGTTCTTGAAAATTCGTTATTTTTGTTAGGACTCACTTCATACACTAACTTTTTTCATGCCAAGATTTTTCAACCTAATAGTATCGATTCTGCTCGTTTCTTGGTCTTCTTGGAGTCAAGTCTCTGATCATTTTAATGGAACGCTCGTGTACCATATCGAACGAGTGGATATCAAAGACTCTTCCACATCAAAAATGATGATTTTTGCCAGAGATTCCCTGATTAAAATTGTGAATTTCAGTCCAGATTTAGGTCGACAAGAAACCATCAAACACCTGGTTTATCAAAAGAAATACGTACTCATAGAACTAGCGGAAGGGAAATTTGCGATCCAAATGAAGGACAGCCTCCATCCTGTGAATAAGGCGTGCGAATTCAAAGCTACTCGGGGACATGTGAAAATTGCTGGAATTCGAGGTAAAAAACTAAGCGCAGATTATGAACTGGTTAAAAACGACTTAACCGTTGTGTACACGAAGAAAATTTCCAGCAAATACTTGGATGCTTTTACCAATGCACCGGGACTTTTATTGATGTATTATGTTGCGAATGACCACGGATTATTCAAATACACCTTGGAATCGATTGACTACAAAACCCCACCTATAGCACTCTTTCTAATCCCATCCGATTTTCAAAAAGTAAGCATGGATGAATTCTTGAGAAAATCAACGATTACCAAGGAAAGGAATGTGAAAAATAACTAACATGTTCATGTTTAAAGTATTCCTTTCCACCTGTTAAAACCACGCACTTAACGTTTATCTTCGTTGGATATTGCATAAAAAGCGCATGGAAGACAACGAATTCATACCAAAACGGGAGTCCAACACGGATAACCCAAGTAATTCAACACGAAAAAGAAAAGTGGAGAAACCAGAGCCTTCGAGACAGGAAAATACACCTGCTAGATGGAAGTTTTTGTCCAACTTTGACTCCAAACGATTCAAAGTTATTTTGGGGTCAACTATGACCTTAGTGTCCCTTTATTTATTTCTTGCGTGTGTTTCCTACATGTTTACCTGGACAGAAGATCAAGACCGCATCTTACACAGGTCATTTTTTGAATATATTTTCGACACAACCGAAGCTCCTGTTCAAAACTGGCTTGGGAAATTTGGTGCTTGGTCCTCCCACCTCATGATTTATAGACTGTTCGGGGTAACTTCGTTTGGGATTTGTTTTCTGCTGTTTATTTCCGGAATAAGAATTCTATTTGATTATGCGGTAGTTCCGATCGGAAGGGCTTATACCATTACCATCGCATTTATGCTTTGGGGTTCCTTATTTCTTGGTTTTTTCAGCGATAAATTGAATTATTTGGGAGGCACGTTTGGTTTTTACATCAATGAATGGCTCATGCTAACCTTGGGTAGTTTTGGTGCTTTTGCCTTAAGTCTTGTACTTCTCTATATCCTGATCACGCTTATTTTTAATCCAAATTACACGAAATGGTTAGATTTCATTTTCAGTAGGGATAAAAACAACTCAGATCGCGAAGAGGAATTCTTCGAAGGGAACGATGTGCGTCAATCGTATGAAGATATTTTTGTAGTCAACACGATAAAAGACGAAGAAATTCAATCAGACATCATATCTGAAACAGTCGATTTTTCAACTCCTGAAGAAGAACCCGAGGAGGACGAAGATGTATTTTACCATGAAAGTGAATTATTCGTTTCTTCCAATTTAGAAAAGGAAACCGAGGATGAAACGGATGAATTTGAAATTGAAATGGCGAGTGAACCCGAGCCAACAATCATTCCACCCGTCACTCCAACACCCGCGATGGGAGCAAATGCAACACAAAAATCGGATGACGATGATTTAGCCAAAAGATTGGTGAGTGAATATGGTGAATACGACCCAACGAAAGATTTAGAGGGATATGTGCTTCCGCCGTTAGACTTGATGACTGACTATGGCTCAAATGGGATTTCAGTTAGTAAAGAAGAACTAGAAACGAACAAAGATAAAATTGTAAAAACCCTACAAGATTATAAAATCGAAATTGCGAAAATCAAAGCAACCGTAGGACCCACAGTCACATTATATGAAATTGTTCCTGCTCCAGGAGTACGGATTTCAAAAATCAAAAATTTAGAGGACGACATTGCATTGAGTTTATCCGCATTAGGCATACGGATCATTGCTCCAATACCAGGGAAAGGAACAATTGGTATCGAGGTTCCTAATTCCAATCCAGAGATGGTAAGTATGCGCTCCTTAATTGCCTCCGATAAATTTCAACATTTTGATGGTGAACTTCCGATTGTTATGGGGAAAACCATCACGAACGAAACATATGTTTTCGACTTAACTAAAATGCCTCACTTATTGGTGGCTGGTGCAACGGGACAAGGTAAATCTGTCGGACTAAATGCCATATTGATCTCCATTTTATACAAAAAACATCCTGCACAAGTCAAGTTCGTTTTAGTTGACCCGAAAAAAGTAGAATTAACCCTTTACAATAAAATTGAGCGGCATTTTCTGGCTAAATTACCGGGAGAGGAAGATGCGATCATCACGGATACGTCGAAGGTGGTAAATACGCTTAATTCCCTATGCATTGAAATGGATGACAGGTATGAATTGCTCAAAGATGCAGGTGTTCGAACCATTAAAGAATATAACGCAAAATTCATTGCACGTCGCTTGAATCCAGAAAAAGGCCACCGTTATTTACCATATATTGTGGTATTGATTGATGAGTTTGCCGATTTAATCATGACCGCTGGAAAAGAAGTTGAACATCCGATCGCTCGTATTGCTCAACTTGCCAGAGCAATCGGTATCCACCTCATTGTTGCCACACAGCGTCCGTCTGTGAATGTCATTACCGGAATGATCAAAGCAAATTTCCCTGCGAGAATTGCCTTTAGGGTACTTTCTAAAATTGATTCACGTACCATTTTAGACGCGTCTGGTGCAGACCAATTGATTGGACGAGGAGACATGCTCATATCCACCGGTTCGGATATTAAACGCTTGCAGTGTGGTTTCGTTGATACGCCAGAAGTGGAAGAAATTTGTAGTTTCATTGGTGATCAACGCGCTTATCCAGAAGCATTGATCTTACCTGAATATACTCCGGAGGGAAGTGAGTTAGGTGGAGACATTGACATGAATGAGATTGACCCTATGTTTGTTGATTCCGCACGCATTGTTGTTATTAATCAACAAGGATCAGCGAGTTTATTACAACGCAAGTTAAAACTTGGATACAACCGAGCGGGACGCATTGTGGATCAGTTAGAAGGAATGGGAATCATTGGTTCATTTCAAGGATCTAAAGCCAGAGAAGTATTGTTCGGTGACATCGAAAGTTTGGACGAATTTTTGAGAACGAAAGGCTTGATTTAGATCAACGCAGTGCCCGCTCATTGAAAAGCACGAATCCAAAACATACTTGAAAAAACCATGGACTTTCTTGCTTCGGGAAATAGCACATCGTTGCTCTTACCGGTCCGATTGGTGTGTCGTAGATAATCGAGCTGGAAGCAAGGAAGGATTTCGCTTGAAAAGGCTTCCCATATTGAATCGTACCATCCGGGTTTTGCTGCAATTGAAGAATTGGTTGGAAATAATACAAATCCAAACGATATCCTAGGTTCTTCGCAAGATCCCAAATAAGGTTGGTCCCCAATCCGAGGTACTGAGTCGCTCGGTATTCAGGTAGAAAATTTGTTTCCATATCCGGAATCAAATTAAATGCAGGCATCGACAATAAACTCGCCGTGTAATTCGCAAAAAGTGATTGGCTATTTAAAACGGTTTTACCATGAACCCCAACATGAAATGGTCCATTCTTAAGGAACAAGGACTGGAATTCAGCCTGTACACTTAACCATTGATGCTGTTTTTCGATGGTATCTTGAATGATTGAAGTCGTACCTGGAATGGTGCGTTCGAATCCATTGACGTAACGCGTTTTCACTTGAATAAGATTTCCCTCGCTAGCGAATTGCTTCTTGTTTAAACTATTTTTGGTATACTCCATGCTTAAGGTGGTGCCATAAAAGAGCGTAAAGTCAGCGGTATCCTTGTTGGTGAATTCACTTGACTGATAATAATCATCCTCCAAACTAAAATAACGCGCATCCAAAATAAAACGGGCATTATTACCAAGTGGCAATTTCACTTTAACCCCAGTATATGCCTCATTTTGAACAAGGAAAGAGGGTTTCACATCTTCAAAAAAAGTAGCAAAACTCCGAAAATAGTCCCATCTATTTAAGGTAAAATAACCGGAAATAGAAACTGGAAAAATCGATGGTAACACAATTTCATAATTGGTTCGAACAGATCCATAAAATTTACCAAAATAAGATTCGGCGTTAACTTTGTGCGAGATACGTCCAATGTTTCGATAGGTCAAATTAAAATAACCCGTATTAATTGCCCGTGAAGAAATCAATCCACCAAAGTCAGCACGGAATTCCTTTGATTTTTTAACTTTTAATTGCAG
>JBEEIV010000160.1:0-11123 GCA_041169645.1 Bacteroidota bacterium | reverse complement strand
TATCCTTGAAAACATCTTGGAGACCAAGACCTATTCCCACTAATAATCCAACTGAACTGGTTAGAATAATGACCAAATCAATGTTTAATAATTGAAAGCAAAAAAGGATCGAAAAAACGTAAATCACATACTTCGCAATTTGAATGTAAACGTATTCCGATGCAGCATCGTAATTGGTATTACGCTTGAATTTTCGTCCGATGTATAACTTACTAAGATTTACTAGAATCCGCGCGCCAAAGAAGACGGAGATGATGATTAATAAATCGGAGAAATCAATTTTGATGGACCCTAAATCAATGAATTTATAGGTAAGGAATTTATGAAATGTAACATTGTAATTGTTGAATTTAAAACTCAGCACAGAAACATAAATGGCAAGCAAGTAAACACTTTGACTCAATAATTTCAACCATGCCAGTTGTCGTCCTTCCAAACTGATGTGTGTTGTTTTTACATAGCGTTTCAAAAAACGATGGACCAAACGGCGCAAAATCGCAGCACATAAGAAAATGAGCGATAAAAACACCACATTCCAAAAGCAGATTTTAAAAGGTCCAATGTGAAATAAGGTTGTACTCAGCATATCATCTTGTAATTATCCGTCCCAATTTTTCTGAGAATTCCTTTTTTATTTTGGCGTACATCATCAATTCACTTAAAAGCAACACGAGATCGTCACCTTGAGGATTATTTTCTTTCAATTCGTTTTGAATTTTCAGTATGTGTTGTTCGATTTTGATTAGCTTGAAATGGTAAACCACATTCATCACAGATTCATACAAATCATCCGATTCAGACTTCGTGTAAATGTTGTATTTCATCACCCAATTATGACTCAATTCCTGAGCATCGCTTTCCACATCACTGACAAAAGCCACAATTTCTTGATTTTCAATTCGTTTTAAGTAGGAAGTCGACAACAAGGTATTATCCTTGATTCCATCCATAAAAATCCCATAAATTTCGCGAAACAAGGGATGTTCAATTCTCAAATCATCTTGTTCTATCTCTTGAATAATCAATTCAATGACAGAGGTCGATTTATCCTCTTGTCCAAGATCTTTGATTAAAACTTCCCGTGTCCCATATTTTATCATGAGGCGAATCAATTCCTCTTCGTGTTTGACTTCCTCCTTTTCAGTCTCCTGCGTTTGACGATGAATCGTTAGATCATCCGTAATTAAATTCACGCTTTCTTTTGGAACTTGAATGTCGTTTAACATGGGTTCTTGCAGCTGCTTCGCCATAGTCGACTTTCGAAGTCGCATTAGTTCGTTATTGACAATCGCTTCAGAAATATCAAATTGACGTGCAATTTCTTGTACATAGACACTTCGTGTGATTTGATCTGGCATGAGGGAAACCGAATGAACCACATCCTTAATTAATTCAGATTTTCGAAGGGGATCGTTCAATCCATCTGCAAGTAAAATCGAAGATTTAAACGTAATAAAATCTTGTTTGTGGGTCTTAATGTATTCTTCTAATTCAGATGAGCTCCTCGTTTTTGAGAAGGAATCCGGGTCTTCCCCATCTGGGAAAAGCACCACTTTCACATTCATCCCTTCCTCTAAAATCAAATCAATCCCACGAAAACTTGCTTTGATTCCTGCAGCATCGCCATCGTATAGAATCGTCAAGTTTTTAGTGTAGCGCTTTACGAGCTTCACTTGTTCCTTTGTCAAAGATGTTCCCGAAGAGGATACAACATGTTGCATTCCTGCTTGATGCATACTAATTACATCCGTATACCCTTCGCACAACAAGCACTCATCGTATTTCACGATGTCACCCTTTGCAAAGTAAAGTCCGTAAAGGATTTCACTTTTGTTGTAAATGGTACTTTCGGGTGAATTGAAATACTTTGCAATTTTTTTATCCGCCAATAGGGTTCGTCCACCGAATCCCAAAACGCGTCCAGAAATGCTGTGAATAGGAAACATGACACGACCTCTAAAAAAATCAAAGGAGCGGTCTTCTTTGGTCTTAACCAAGCCTACTTTTTCCAGGTAAGCTAATTTATATCCTTTTTCAAGCGCTTTTTTGGTGAAATCATCGCCTTTGTTGAGGCAATAACCAAGTTGAAAGCGCTCAATGATGTCTTTACGAAATCCGCGTTCTTCAAAATAAGAAAGTCCTATTGCCTTTCCTTCTTCCGTCTCGAGCATGTTTTGCGCGAAAGTATTTTTAGCAAATTCATTAATGATGTAGAAGCTTTCGCGCTCATTCAATTCTGCCAATTCTTCCGCCGTAGGCTGAGCCAATTCCGGAATTTGAACACCGTATCGGTCAGCAAGCCAACGCAACGCTTCTGGATAGGAAAAGTGTTCTTTTTCCATCAAGAAAGAAACAACCGTCCCTCCTTTTCCAGTTGAAAAACATTTGAAAATTTGTTTGGCTGGAGAAACGACAAATGAAGGTGTTTTCTCATCGGTAAACGGACTCAAGCCCTTCAAATTTGATCCTGCGCGTTTCAATTGAACGTAATCAGCAATAACCTCTTCAATGCGAGAGACTTGCATGATTTCATCAATGATATGTGGCGGAATTTTACTCACTTTCTGGGTAGCCGTAATCTTTTTCTTTTGTTAATTTTCCTTTTGCATCGTACGTGGTCCAAACACCAACCATTTTGTCGTTATGATACTCCCCATGGTAATGAAGCCTTCCATTCGGGTGCTTAACGACAGAATACCCTTCCTTTTTTCCATGCTCATAAAAGGTAAAAGACAAAACGTGACCTTTATCTGAGTAGAACACCCATTTCCCTTCTCTGTTTCCTTTCACATCTACGTCGCCTTCGAACTTCACATGTTTTTTTCCTGGATACCACTCTGTAAAGCGTCCATCTTTAATTTCATACAACACCTCTTCTTTTTCAGCATTTGCGTCATCGGAACCGGAGCATGCTGCTAATGTAAACAAGGCCATCATGGCCAATAAAAGTGATTTTTTCATCATTTCTCTCTATTCATCGTGTAATGTACCAAACCTATCAACGCATTTTTTGCCTCGTTGTCGGGGAAATCCTTGATGGTTTCCAATGCTTCATTGGCAATACTTTGCATTTTTTGGGTCGCATATTGTATTCCTCCATATTCAATCACAAGTTGAATGACGCGTTTGATTTTGGATGAAACATCGTATTCATTTTTCATGATATACAGCAGTTCTTTTCGTATCTCTGGACTAGAGTGATTCATGACATAAATTAATGGAAGGGTCATTTTCTGTTCCCGAATGTCAATTCCAGTTGGTTTGCCAATGTGATCACTCGATCCGTAGTCAAAAATATCGTCTTTTATTTGAAATGCTAGTCCGATTAACTCACCAAAGGTTCGCATTTTTTCTCTGTGTTCGTTGGCATGAACACTTATCGCACCGGCTTCACAACAGGTTGCAATAAGCGAAGCTGTTTTTTTGCGAATTACTTCGAAATAAGAAGCTTCATCAATGTTGAGGTCCCTTGCTTTTTCAATCTGCAACAACTCTCCTTCACTCATTTCTCGCACCGCTCTCGCTACCACTTCCAACAGTTCCAAGTTTTCCTTTTCAATGGAAAGCAACAAGATACGAGAGAGCATGTAATCTCCGACAAGCACAGCGATTTTATTTTTCCAAAGCGCATTGACCGAAAAGAATCCCCTGCGTTCATTGGCATCATCCACCACGTCATCGTGGACGAGTGTCGCGGTATGAAGTAATTCCACCAAGGTGGTTGCATCGTAAGTAACTTGATTAATCTCGCCCAGCATTTTTGCCGTCAGAAAAACGAACATTGGTCGCATTTGTTTTCCTTTTCGCTTCACGATATACTGCGTCACCTTATCCAATAGGGCAACATCAGATTTCATTGAATCTTTAAAATAGGATTCGAATGCGTCCAATTCGGACTGAATTGGCGCCATGATGTCCTCTACCTTCTGCATATGACAAATATACTGAATACCTTAAGGTAATCCGATCCTTTTCGCAGGAAATTAGCGAGAAAGGTGCATATTTCTCTCAGCGTATATTTTTGTAAAGAAAGGATCTTTTAAGTCTTTGATGAAACGGATCGCTTCACCAGTAGATTTCATTTCTGGACCAAGTTCTTTTTTCACATCTGGGAATTTCTCGTAGGAGAAAACGGGGATTTTAATGGCATATCCTACTCGTTTCGGTTGAAAATTAAAGTCTGTCACTTTTTTCTCACCCAACATGACTTTGGTTGCATAATTCACGTATGGCTCATCGTATGCTTTCGCAATAAATGGTACGGTACGGGACGCACGTGGATTGGCTTCAATAACATATACCTTGTCATCTTTGATGGCAAACTGAATGTTCAATAATCCTACTGTTTTCAGTTCGATCGCAATTTTCTTTGTGATGTCTTCGATTTGAGTCATGACAAAATCACCCAAATTGTACGGAGGTAAAACGGCATATGAATCACCCGAGTGTATACCAGCTGGCTCTATGTGTTGCATGATTCCGATGATGTATACATTTTCCCCATCGCAAATCGCATCTGCCTCAGCTTCGATGGCACCACCTAAAAAGTGATCCAACAGGATTTGATTATTCCCCATCTCATTGATGATATCTACGACGTGGTGTTCTAATTCTTCTTTATTGATGACAATTTTCATTTTTTGTCCGCCCAACACATATGACGGTCGAACCAATAAAGGAAAACCTAACTCATCCGATAATTCCAATGCTTGTTCTGCGCTTTCAACGACGCCGTATTGTGGAAAAGGAACATTGTTCGCTTCCAATAATTTCGAAAACCGCCCACGGTCTTCTGCTAAATCTAATGCTTCGTAGCTCGTTCCAAGTATGCGAATACCATAACGCTGTAATTTCTCCGCCAGCTTTAACGCCGTTTGTCCGCCTAATTGTACGATGACGCCCACTGGATTTTCGTGCTTGATGATGTCGTAAATGTGTTCCCAGAAAACGGGCTCAAAATACAACTTGTCAGCCGTATCAAAATCCGTTGAAACCGTCTCAGGATTACAGTTAATCATGATGGTTTCATAGCCACATTCTTTTGCTGCTAAAACACCGTGTACACATGAATAATCGAATTCGATTCCTTGTCCAATTCGGTTAGGACCAGAACCCAGTACGATTACTTTTTTTCGATCAGAAACAACGCTTTCATTTTCAAATTCAAAGGTAGAATAATAGTAAGGCGTTTTTGCCTCAAATTCCGCAGCGCACGTGTCAACTAACTTATAGACACGTTTGATCCCCATTTCCGAACGTTTCTGATAAACTTCCGATTCCAAACAACGCAATAAATGGGCAACCTGGCGATCCGCATAACCTTTTTGTTTCGCTTCAAACAATAAGTCTTTCGGAATATTTTCTAAATGGTATTTTTCAATTCTGCGCTCCAACTTGATTAGGTCTTCAATTTGTTTCAAGAACCAAATATCAATTTTTGTTTTTTCTACAATGGTCTTAAATGGAATACCTAATTTAATCGCGTCGTAAATATGGAACAAGCGGTTCCAACTGGCAAATTCCAAGGAATGAAGGATTTCATTTTGGTTTGTCAATTCTTTACCATCCGCACCTAGTCCATTACGGTTTATTTCTAATGACTGACAAGCTTTTTGCAAAGCTTCTTGAAAAGAGCGCCCGATGCCCATAACTTCACCAACAGACTTCATTTGAAGTCCAAGTTGACGATTGGTACCCGGGAATTTATTGAAGTTCCAACGAGGAATCTTCACAATCACATAATCCAAGGTCGGTTCAAATAATGCTGAAGTAGTCTTTGTAATTTGATTTTGCAATTCATCTAAATGGTAACCAATGGCCAATTTAGAAGCGATTTTTGCAATTGGGTAACCGGTTGCTTTCGATGCTAAAGCTGAAGACCTCGAAACACGTGGATTGATTTCAATTGCAATGATATTCTCTGCGTCATCTGGT
The DNA here is from genome assembly GCA_041169645.1 of Bacteroidota bacterium. Taxonomy (GTDB): domain Bacteria; phylum Bacteroidota; class Bacteroidia; order Flavobacteriales_D; family Crocinitomicaceae; genus UBA952. The sequence continues at coordinate 5,189 of JBEEIV010000160.1, read as the reverse complement.
GACACCGCAAATTGAACATTACATCCCCCAGCAAAATTTCCGATAGAGCGCATCATTTTGATGGCCATATCGCGCATTTTCTGAAACGTTGTATCTGACAAGGTCATAGCAGGAGCCACAGTGATGGAATCACCTGTGTGAATTCCCATCGGATCAAAATTCTCAATCGAACAAATGATTACAACGTTATCATTGGCATCGCGCAATAATTCCAATTCGTATTCTTTCCAACCCAAAAGTGCTTTATCAATCATCACTTCATGAATGGGAGAAAGTTGCAAGCCGCGTTCCAATAAATTATCAAATTCTTTTGGTTCGTGCAAAATAGATGCCCCGGATCCACCTAGGGTATATGAAGGACGAATGCATAATGGAAAACCAAATTCTTGTGCTATTTCTTTTCCTTCCAAGAAAGATTTTGCTGTTTTTTGAGGAGCCATTGGCACATCAATTTCCAACATTAATTCGCGGAAAGCTTCTCTGTTTTCGGTAATTTCAATGGCGTTAATGTCCACACCGATAATGCGAACACCATGTTGTTCCCAAATGCCCATTTCATCACACTTGATGCACAAATTCAATGCTGTTTGACCTCCCATTGTTGGTAAAACCGCGTCAATTTGATGGTTTTTCAAGATTTCAATGATACTTTCTGGTTCAAGGGGTTGTAAATACACATTGTCTGCCACAACTTTGTCCGTCATAATTGTTGCAGGATTCGAGTTGATTAAGGTGACTTCAATTCCTTCCTCTCTCAGTGAACGTGCAGCTTGTGATCCAGAATAATCAAACTCACAGGCTTGACCGATAACAATAGGTCCGCTTCCGATGATCAGAACCGATTTGATGGATAAATCTTTTGGCATAGGGATTTCAATTTACTTTTCTTCGAAGCGGATGTTCGCTGCAAATTGAGCACAAATTTAATCCAAATCTGTGAAGATGTATGATTTTTCCGAAAGTGTTTTTAACAAATTGAATTCAAATTGTTAATAGGAGTAATTTAAGCAGATACGCGATCAATAAATTGCAAACTGAGTTGATTAAAAGTATCGGCTTGTTCATAATTGACCACATGTCCACACTTTGGAACGATACTCAAATTTAATTTTGGATTTATCCCAACCAATTTTTTTACTGGCTCTAAGAATAAGTGGTCCTCTTCGCCCATGATGAATAAGGTGGGTGTTTTATCCGTTTGCTTCTCCAACTCAATTAAATACAGCGCAAGGCGCGATGTTAATTTGAACCAACGATTGAATTCCTTGTGGACAATTTTTCGAGCTTCCCTGATGAATAACTCACGCGATGAGGCATGATTTTTTTTGGGCATCATAATACGCGCAAACAACTGATACAGTCCCATTTGAGGAATGAAACGATTGAGGATACGACCTATTTTTAATAGTAAGCGTGATTTAATCGTTAATCGTGTTATCGCGCCAGCGAAAATCATCGATTTAACGAGTCCAGGCTTCAAGATTTCAATTTGTTTGATGATGATCGACCCCATCGAAACGCCCACAAAATGTGCTTGGTCAATCTGCTGAGCGTTCATCACATCGATTACATCCTGTGCAATGAGCTTAAAGGAATAACGTTTTTTCTTTGAATCGAATTGACTCTTCCCATGTCCACGCAAGTCCACGAGTAACAAATTGTATTTTTCTGAAAAGGATTTTAATTGCTTATGCCAGATACTGGAGCTACCTCCGGCACCATGGATGAAAACCACCCATTCGTTGCTAGTTGGATGTTCGAGTCTTTTAGTATATAGCATGTTTCAAAAAATAAAAAACACCCATCGCGTTGCGACGAGTGTTTTCTATGACTATTTCATCAATTATTTATCTTTCACTTCTTCAAAATCAACGTCAGTCACCTCATCATTTGGGTTTCCTGTTGATTGATCAGCACCTGCATCACCAGCGTTTCCACCTTCAGCATTTGCTGCATTGTACATATCTTGAGAAGCTGCTTGGAATACGTTATTCAATTTTTCCATCGCTGGTTCCAAGTTTTCCATGTTGCGTGCTTCGAATTCTTTTTTCAATTCTGTCAACGCATCTTCGATTCCTTGTTTTTTATCAGCTGGGATTTTGTCTCCGTATTCTTTCATTTGACGCTCCGTTTGGAAAATCAATGAATCTGCTTTGTTCACCAATTCCACTTCCTCACGTTTTTTCTTGTCGGACTCTGCATTCGCTTCCGCTTCCGCTTTCATGCGTTGGATTTCTTCGTCAGATAAACCTGAAGAAGCTTCAATTTTAATGGATTGTTGCTTTCCAGTTCCTTTGTCCTTCGCAGAAATATTCATGATTCCGTTCGCATCGATGTCGAATGTTACTTCAATTTGAGGAACACCACGTTGCGCTGGTGGAATGTCCGTTAATTGGAATCGACCTAATGTTTTGTTGTCATTTGCCATTGGACGCTCACCTTGTAACACATGAATGTCTACGGAAGGCTGATTATCTGAAGCAGTTGAGAACACTTCTGATTTTTTCGTTGGAATCGTAGTATTTGCATCAATTAACTTCGTCATAACACCACCCATCGTTTCGATACCAAGAGACAATGGAATTACGTCCAATAAAAGGACATCTTTCACTTCTCCTGTAAGAACACCTCCTTGAATGGCTGCACCTACTGCTACTACCTCATCCGGATTCACACCTTTTGATGGCGCTTTTCCAAAGAATCGTTCCACTGCATCCTGAATGACAGGAATACGTGTTGAACCACCTACCAAGATCACTTCATTGATGTCACTTGGAGAAAGTCCTGCATTTTTTAAAGCTGAACGACAAGGAGCAATCGTACGCTCAACGATTTCAGAAATCAATTGCTCGAATTTCGCACGTTGCAATGTTCGAACTAAGTGTTTTGGAACACCATCCACCGGCATGATGTACGGTAAGTTGATTTCCGTTGAAGTCGTTGAAGACAATTCAATTTTTGCTTTTTCTGCCGCTTCTTTCAACCTTTGAAGAGCCATTGGGTCTTTACGCAAGTCAAGACCTTCGTCATTTTTGAATTCTTCTGCCAACCACGCGATGATTGCCTCATCCACGTCATCTCCTCCTAAATGTGTATCTCCATCTGTAGACAACACTTCAAAAACACCGTCACCTAACTCAAGTACGGAAACGTCATGCGTTCCACCTCCGAAGTCAAACACAACGATTTTTTGATCGATTCCTTTTTTATCTAACCCATAAGCTAATGCTGCTGCAGTTGGCTCGTTGATGATTCTTTTAATCGTTAATCCTGCGATTTCGCCCGCTTCTTTTGTTGCTTGACGTTGCGCATCATTAAAGTAAGCCGGAACCGTTACAACAGCTTCCGTTACTTCTTGTCCAAGGTAATCTTCGGCCGTTTTCTTCATTTTTTGAAGAATCATCGCAGAAATTTCCTGAGGTGAGTACAAACGATCGTCGATTTTTACACGAGGAGTATTGTTATCACCTTTCACTACTTGGTATGGTACACGAGATACTTCTTTATTTGACTCGTCGAAGCTCGATCCCATGAATCGTTTAATCGAATAAATTGTTTTTGTTGGATTCGTGATTGCTTGACGCTTCGCTGGATCACCAACTTTACGTTCTCCTCCTTCAACAAATGCTACTACAGAAGGTGTTGTTCTTTTACCTTCCGCATTTGAAATCACCACCGGCTCATTCCCTTCCATGACTGAAACACAAGAATTCGTTGTTCCTAAGTCAATTCCAATTATTTTTCCCATTCTTAAAAATTTTACTTTTTGATGATTGACTGTTGACAATTAATGTGCCATCCCGAATATTAAATACAGAAATGACAAAATGAAAGTTTTGACCTACAAACAATGTCTTTTTGTCACATTCTATGTCATATTCAACATGATTTTCCGACAAAACATGATTTTCGTCAGGTTCTAGCTTATTCGTAACATCGGTTACAATAGTAGTAGTCGAAATCACTTACTTTTGTCGAAGCAAGATGAGCATATGAAAAAAGGATCAAAATTATATAGCATTACACACATGACCTGTCCTCAATGTCAAGAAGGTCAATTTCTCGTTTCCTCCGTTTACGATTTGAAACACGTAGGTGATGTTCGACATGAATGCGACGTTTGTCACTTGAAATATGAAAGGGAGCCAGGATTTTATTATGGAGCCATGTATGTATCCTACGCCTTAGGTGTTGCTTTATTCGTCACAATTTGGACATCATGCAACCTTTGGTTTCCCTCTTTTTCCGCATGGACACAAATCGGATTAGTGACGTTTTTCACCATTGTACTTGCTCCCTATTTATTTGCGCTCTCCAAAATCATTTGGGCGAATTTTTTCATTCATTATAAAGCGGATGCTAAGTCAAGTAGATAAAGAAGCAATGCTTCAAGCGCAATTAGGATATGTGCTTGAGTCAGAATTAATTCATGAAATGGCGCAACTTGCAAAAATTCGTGAAACCACTACGGACGAAATCATCGTTCATGTCGGTGATCGCTTACAAATGATTCCGATTGTTATTGAAGGATCCATAAAAGTTTCGCGGGAAAATGAAAACGGTGAAGAATTATTACTGTACTACATCGAAGGAGGAGACACTTGTGCGATGTCTCTTCAATGTTGCACGAAGAAAATCGATAGTCAAATCAAAGCAACGTCCATGGAGCCCTCATTGCTTTTAATGATTCCTGCTGAATACATGGAAATTTGGATGGACCAATACAAAACATGGAGGACCTATATCATCAGTAATTATCATACGCGCATGATGGAGTTGATGGAATCCATTGATGCCATTGCCTTTATGAATTTGGATCAACGCCTTTTAAAATACCTACGTGATCAAGCCAAACTGTTAGGCTCTTTAGAGATCTTACACACGCATCAGCAAGTTGCAGACGATTTACATTCTTCTAGGGTAGTGATTTCAAGACTTTTAAAGCAATTAGAAATCAAGGGGGAAATCAGCTTGCACCGCAATAAAATTGTTTTAAAAACAATTTAGTACAACTGTCTGCTAATCAAAGTTGATTATTGCTATTTTTGATACACCTTATCAATTAGACTGTGATTACACTTGTTACCGGCATTCCACGTTCAGGCACATCCCTGTTAATGCAATTATGCGCAGCTGCGAAAGCACCTATTCTTACTGATTCCCTTCGCAAAGAAGATGTTAATAATCCC
>JBEEIV010000159.1:0-2953 GCA_041169645.1 Bacteroidota bacterium | reverse complement strand
AAAAATTAAATCAAAACCGATTTTTCTTCTGGTATAAACGAGAGAACAAAGATTGGATCAAGCAGCGTTTGACCAAAGCAAAACGTCCCGATTTAATTGAAAAGTTACTAGGTGAAAATGCACAAAATGAGAAAGTTCCCAAATGGTTGTCTGACAAAAGGAACAACCGTAAATAATAGAGGATCTTGTTAAATTTGTTAAATTCTTTTCGATAGTTAATTAAAAACAGAAACCTTACATCATGAAAAAAATCATTGTACTCCTTTTAATGTTCACAGCGGGACAAACAGTTAGTTTATCTCAAAATTCAATTGAATCTCAGGATACGATTGTAATGGAAGAATACATAGAAGAAGAACCAAAAACATTTGCATCTACCCGAATTGTTTCAGGTCATTCAGTGGAAACCTTAGAGAAAGGCATTATGGATTTCCGCATTGAACACCGTTTTGGAGACATTGCAGGCACCAATGGAGGGGTTCAAAACATGTTTGGTTTTGACATGTTATCGGACATGCGCATTGCTTTGGAATATGGAATTACAGATGAAATCATGATTGGATTTGGTCGATGCAAAGGGACAGGAGCACCATACCGTTCTTTGTTAGATGGATTTGTTAAATACCGATTTTTAACACAAAAGAAAAATGAAATGCCGGTTTCAATGGCGTTGATTGCAGGATCATCCTTTACCTATATGAAAGCATCAGCAGACTTATCTCAGGTGAATAGCTTTCCAAAAACAGCACACCGTTTTTCGTATTTTACTCAATTAAATGTGGCACATCATTTTGGTGAAAAAGCTTCATTGGCTCTCATGCCGACCTATGTTCACCGTAATTATGTCGCTGCGGATGATGTAAATGACTTGTTTGCCTTGGGCGGTGCTTTCCGAGTAAAATTGACAAGTCGATTCGCCTTGGTAGGAGAATATTACCACGCTTTTGCTAATCAGAACTTTCGTCAAACGGCTTATAAAAACTCACTTGGCATCGCCTTGGAGTGGTTTACGTTTGGACATAGTTTTACCATCAACTTAACCAATGCAGCTGGACTAGGAGAAACACAGTTCATACCCTATACTTTTCAAAGTTGGTCAAGCGGTCAGTTTCGCTTTGGATTTAGCGTTAGTCGAAAATTTGCATACGAATAAACTCTAATACATACATATGAAAAAGAACATTTTCACAATTGCCCTGCTCGCCTTTACCGTTTTATCAACTTCATTGGCATGGATGCCTGCGGGACACTATGTCGTTTCCGAGGGATATGACATCGATTTTAAAAGCAAGGATCCATCCGGTTCATTCAAGAAAATGGACGGTACGGTGGAATTTGATGAAGCAAATATCGAAGCGACACAATTCAACTTGAAAATAGAAGTCAAATCGATATCTACTGGAAATGGTATGATGAATAAAAAGTCTCAAACTGCAGAGTGGTTTGATGCAGGAAAATTTCCATATGCTAAATTTAAATCAACGAAGGTCACAAAAAAAGGGACGGAATTATCCATTGTTGGTGATTTAACCATCAAAGGAACAACCAAGCAATATACCATTCCTGCGACCTATTCGAAAAGTGGAGATAAAATTACTTTCAAAGGAACGTTTAATGTGAATCGCATCGACTTCAAAGTGGGAAAGAAAAGCACCACAGTTCCAGATTTAATGAAAGTTACATTTCAAGTCCCGACGACAAAAAAATAAAAGATGGCTTTAAAGTTAGGTTTTATTAGTGCACTTTTGGCAGGTACCATAGGTGCACTTTACACCTACTTTTATTATGATCTATTATTTGATTTTTCATCGGTATTACCTGTGTGGAAAGTATTTTTTGGATTATGTTCCTTCACCTTGATATTGTTTTATTGTCAGCAATTGTTTACAAAGGTTTTCAAACGAAATGCGACGTTTTGGTTTGGATTCATTTTTTCAATCACTTCGTTCACTAGTATACTTTATCCCATTACAGAAAAAATTTACGTAGATGCGTCAGAATTTTACCCAGGATTTGTTATACCCTTGCACTTCCTTCCGATGCTCATGGTTTTAACTTTTTACACTTATAATCAACAAAAATGATTCGTTTTCTTTTATTCTCGCTTAGCACGGTGTTTTTCATGGTTTCTTGCACAAAAGAAAAAACACCATTTACCGAAACACCCACGTGCAACGGTACCGTTTCCTTCGCGAATGATGTACTTCCGGTAATACAACAAAATTGTACTGGATGTCATGATGTGGGAAATGCTGCAGGAGGGTATGCCTTATCCAATCACGCTAATATTTCAGCGCATGCTAGTGCTGTTTTAGGTTCGATGCGCAATTCGGGTTATCAACTGATGCCGCAAGGTGGGCCAGCACTTCCAGATTCGACCATTCAATTGATAGAATGTTGGATTTACCAAGGGAAATTGGATAACTAACTTCCAATAAAATGCGCTTATTCATTCCTTTTTTGTTTTTTTCTTACCATTTTACAACGGCTCAAACGGACCGATCGCTGCTCTACGAAAAAGCAGTAGAATTTGGGTACCGTCATCAATTTAAGGAAGCAGAAATAATCCTAAGTCAAATTATCACCATAAACCCCTTGGATTCTATGGCATATTTTGACCGTGCCATCATGAGGGAAAATATGGGTGATACTATAGGAGCGTTGGATGATTTCACCAAAGAAATTTCCATCTATGCCAAACAGGTCGATAGCTATTTTCTGCGCGGCATGCTTTACCTAAAAACCAAGCAGTATGAATTGGCACTAACGGATTTTAAAAAAGTAAATCAGTTGGATTATGGAAATGCGGACGCCCATTTTTTTGCAGCACTTTTGATGGAGGAACTAGGGAAACCATCACGCTCTATTCGAAAACAATTACGCAACTGTTTAAACATCAATCCAGCACACGAGGAGGCCCGAGCCATGCTAAAATCATACATGAAATAACCTT
>JBEEIV010000158.1:0-3645 GCA_041169645.1 Bacteroidota bacterium | reverse complement strand
CAAAGGCGACCATAGTGCGTGTAGTGAACGTCACGAACCTCGAAACCTGCTCTTTCACGAGAAAGTCCGCCAGGTCCTAATGCCGACAAGCGGCGTTTGTGTGTTACCTCAGAAAGTGGATTTGTTTGGTCCATAAACTGAGACAACTGATTTGTTCCAAAGAATGAATTGATGACAGACGAAAGTGTTTTCGCATTGATCAAGTCAATCGGAGTAAATACTTCGTTATCACGAACATTCATACGCTCACGGATTGTTCTAGCCATTCTAGCAAGACCTACTCCAAACTGAGCATACAATTGTTCACCTACCGTTCGAACACGACGGTTAGATAAGTGGTCAATATCATCAATGTCCGCTTTCGAGTTAATCAACTCGATGAGGTATTTAATGATGTTGATAATGTCTGTTTTCGTTAAAACGCGCGATTCTTCTGAATCATCAAGTCCTAATTTTTTATTCAAACGGAAACGACCAACTTCACCTAAATCATAACGTGCATCCGAGAAGAATAATTTCTCAAATACTCCTTTTGCCGTTTCATAGTCGGGTGGATCTGCGTTTCTTAATTGACGGTAGATGTGTTCAACTGCTTCTTTTTCAGAGTTGGACGTATCTTTTTGTAAGGTATTGTAGATAATGGTATAATCCGTAGAATTTCCATCTTCTTTGTGTAAAATCAACGATTTTGCCCCAGAATCCATGATTGAATCCAAGTGTTCTTCACCAATCATCAATTCACGGTCAAGAATCACCTCATTTCGCTCGATAGATACAACTTCTCCTGTATCTTCATCCACGAAATCTTCGATCCATGTTTTTAAAACACGAGCAGCTAAGCGACGACCAACTAATTTTTTCAAATTGGCTTTATTGACCTTGACTTCATCAGCCAATCCAAAAATCTCAAGGATATCGCGATCTGTTTCATATCCGATTGCACGGAACAATGTTGTGACAGGTAATTTTTTCTTACGATCGATGTATGCGTACATGATGTTATTGATATCCGTCGCAAATTCAATCCAAGAACCCTTGAACGGAATAATACGAGCAGAGTACAATTTGGTACCATTTGCGTGACGGCTTTGACCGAAGAATACCCCTGGGGAACGGTGTAATTGAGAAACGATAACACGTTCAGCACCATTTACAACAAACGATCCTTTCGGAGTCATATAAGGGATTGTACCTAAATATACATCCTGAACGATGGTTTCGAAATCCTCGTGTTCAGGGTCAGTACAATATAATTTCAATTTTGCTTTTAGCGGAACACTGTAAGTTAAACCGCGTTCGATACACTCTTCTATGGAATAGCGTGGTGGATCGATAAAGTAGTCCAAGAACTCCAATACAAACTGATTTCTTGTATCGGTAATTGGAAAGTTTTCGGCGAAAACTTTAAATAATCCTTCACTTTCACGATTCTCTGGAGTTGTTTCCAACTGAAAGAATTCTTGGAAGGATTTTAACTGAATTTCCAGAAAATCTGGATACTCAAATTGATTTTTGCTTGAAGCAAAATTAATTCGGGTTGAATTATTTGATGTTGCCAAGGCTTTTATTTTTTAGTTATTCGATTATTCTGTCAAAATCAACATGCGAAAAAACAGGACAAGGCACCCGCTAAAATAGCGGTGCCTTTCCTGTAATATTGTGGGATTAATTACTTAATCTCAACTTCAGCTCCAGCTTCTTCTAAAGATTTTTTAAGCCCTTCAGCTTCGTCTTTAGATACTGCTTCTTTCAATGTTGTCGGAGCAGCGTCAACTAGGTCTTTTGATTCTTTCAATCCGTTTCCTGTTAATTCTTTCACAAGTTTAACTACTGCAAGTTTGTTTGCACCACCAGATTTCAAGATTACGTCGAATTCAGTTTTCTCAGCAGCAGCTTCACCACCACCAGCAGCAGGACCACCCGCCATCATTACTGGAGCAGCAGCAGCTGGTTCGATTCCATATTCGTCTTTTAAAATTGTTGCTAACTCGCTTACTTCTTTTACTGTAAGGTTAACTAACGTTTCTGCAATTTGCTTTAAATCAGCCATTTTATTTTAATTTAAAAAAGGTTATTATTAATTAATTTATGCTCGTTCTTCGAGCGTTTTAAGGATTCCAGCAATTTTACCACCAGAACCTTTAAGAGCAGACAATACATTTTGAGCAGGACTTTGTAACATTCCAATGATTTCGCCAACCAATTCTTCTTTACTTTTCAGTGATTCAAGAACTGTTAATTGGTTATCACCAATGAAAATTGCTTCGTCAATGTAGGCACCTTTCAAAATTGGTTTCGGAGATTTCTTACGGAAATCTGCGATCAATTTTGCAGGAGCATTCGCTACTTCGCTGAACATAACAGAAGTCGATCCTTTCAATACATCTCTCAATGCACCGAAATTCTTTCCTTCTACTTGGTCCATCGCTTTTTGAAGCAATGCATTTTTCACTACACGCATGGAAATGTTTGATTGAAAACATCTTCTACGTAAAGCGTTTACTGTCTCTACTGTTAATTCTGCTGTGTCTGCTAGATACAACACATTGTTAGCAGTTAAATCTGCCGCCAAATCGCTGATATACTTTGCTTTTTCTTCTTTTGTCATTTTCTTAAGTATTAAGCAGTAACAGACTTCGCGTCAATTTGTATCCCTGGGCTCATCGTTGAGCTCAAGTAGATACTTTTAATATACGTACCTTTCGCAGCAGATGGTTTTAATTTAACCAGTGTTTGAATCAACTCATTCGCGTTTTCACGAATTTTATCTCCTTCAAAACTAACTTTACCAACCGAAGAGTGAATGATACCATATTTATCAACTTTAAAGTCGATTTTTCCGGCTTTCACTTCTGTTACAGCTTTACCAATATCCATGGTAACTGTTCCAGTTTTCGGGTTAGGCATTAAACCACGTGGTCCAAGAACACGTCCTAGTGCACCTACTTTACCCATAACTGAAGGCATCGTAATAATTACGTCGATGTCAGTCCAACCACCTTTGATTTTCTCAATGTAGTCGTCCAATCCAACGTATTCTGCACCAGCGTCAATTGCTTCTTTTTCCTTGTCCGGAGTACAAAGTACAAGTACTTTAATATCCTTACCAGTTCCATGAGGCAAAGCCACGGTTCCACGTACCATTTGATTCGCTTTACGAGGATCAACCCCTAAGCGAACACAGATATCTACAGAGGCATCGAATTTGGTTGTAGAAATTCCCTTCACCAAATCACATGCTTCAGACAGAGTGTAGGCTTTTGTCAAATCAAATTTTGACAAGACCTCTTTTCTTTTTTTAGAAACTCTTTTCATAACATTAAATTATTTGGATTTAGGAGCGTCTCCACCTTTAACGGTTACCCCCATACTTCTTGCTGTTCCTGCAACCATGCGCATCGCTGCATCAACGGTAAAACAATTCAAATCTGGTAATTTATCTTCCGCAATCATGCGTACTTGATCCCAAGAAATGGAAGCAACTTTCACACGATTGGGCTCAGATGAACCTTTTTTGATTTTTGTATGCTCGATGATTTGTACCGCTGCCGGTGGTGTTTTAAGAACGAAATCAAAAGATTTATCACCGTAAACAGTGATAACAACTGGTACGACCTTTCCCATTTTATCTTGAGTTCGAGCGTT
>JBEEIV010000157.1:0-3092 GCA_041169645.1 Bacteroidota bacterium | reverse complement strand
AGTGGAAGAATGGACCAAAATGCCCGCGTCCAATTTTGCATGATCAAAGGTATGAAAAAGAAATTTCACATTAGAAATTTATCTAAATTCGCTTGAACAGAATCAGCATTGAGCGTTTCGAAAGTGTACATTACGCAAGATTGACTACAATTTGATTTTTAAAGTTACCGAACAACCTATTCAACTAATTGTTCTTCAGATTTATCATGTATATTGCCATTCAAATATGAATTATGGTCCAAAATACCTTCATAAAAAATTCAATATGAAACGAAAACAGATACCCTTATCTTCATGGATGGCTGCCTGCTTTGGATTTATGCTCTTGACTTCAAACGCAACTTTCGGTCAACTGGGAAACAACATGTATGGTCTCTACCGACAAATGAATCCTTCGAGTGTTTCCTTTGTTGAAATGGATCCTGTGAATGGAACGGTAACACCTATTGGAACTCAAGTATTGAGTACTACCATTAACACCACTGGAGTTTCCCTTAATCCATATAACTTGAGTTATTCCTATCAAGACGATGATTCATGGCTTTCCTTGTCTTTACTGAATGGAAGTGTCCTTTCCGATGTAATGGTGAATTTACCTAATGCTACAGGAGATTTCAATAATTTCCGCTTCAACACAGCCGATTCGATTATGTATGGACTTTATTCGCAAGTGGTATATAATCAAGTTACAGGAACCTATAGCGGTGACATGCGTTTAGCAAGTTGCGATTTAAGTACGGGATTGGTGAACCTCATTTCACCTAATTCGATTGCTACGAGTTACACCATGGCTGGGGCGGTAATCAATCCGCATTTGATGGTGTATTACTTCATAACCCAGGGAAAACTAAGAGGACTGGACATATACAATGGCTCCATTTATTCAGACCCTCAAATTACCATTCCAAGTGGAGGAAACAGTTTTGATAATTTTGCCTACAATTGTGGAGATACAACGATGTACGGGTTAATCATGCAAAACGGTGTCAAATGTTTGGGGAAAATCGATGCTACTACAGGAATTGTAACACCACTTCCTACTCAACTCAACTTACCAAATTACATCATGAATCCTGCTTCCATCGACCCAATTAATGGCATTTACTATTTTGAAAGTAATTTGAATAATGGCGTTGCTCTAATCGGTCTTTCTTTACAGGATGGTTCAATCGTTTCATCCGTTACCATTCCAAGCGGTTTTTACTTTGATATGTTCCGCATCGATAGTGATTGTTTTGAGGCTTTTCCAACACGCTTGAATCCATCGGCTGGAATAAATGACGTGGACTTTTCAACGGTTCAAGTGAGTCCAAATCCATCCCGAGAGGCACTCCGTATAGTAACTCCGGTAAATCCATTGAATGTTTCTGTGTTCAATGCCTTGGGACAGGAGATGCATGTAAATTGGACCAACCATGCTGATCAAAGCTTGGATATCCAGCACCTTGCTCCTGGAATCTACTTACTGAAACTTACGTTCGCGAATGGAACAAAGAGCTTCCGTTTTGTGAAGGAGTGATGTAAGCAATGACAAAAAGCAACGAAGCTATGCGTAGAAATGAATAGTCAACTATTGTCTGTAGGATTTTAATATGGCAAGGGTTGTCATGAATACGGTTTGATCCACCCCATTAGGTTGTGTTAAAATTAATGTAGTTATTCCTTCCCCATCGGTCGAAACGGTGTAATAATAGACCTTTCCTGAAATGCCTGAAGTAGCTTCGAAGGAATATCCATCCTCTCCATCTTCATAAAAGTTTTGGACATTGGAAATTTTATACACTTGTGAATCGGACACCGTTCCATCTGTTAAAATGTTGTGAACCATAAAACCATCGGCAAAAGAAATATTGTAGATCTCATTCGTTTCATAGGACATCCATTCTTCCCCTTCAAGGTACATTCCCATGTAAGATTGAACGGTAAATGAACTAGCGTTTATACTTTGTGCATGGCTGATAAGAGAGCTTAACAATAATAGTGTACTAACGAAAATAAGTTTTGTTTTCTTCATGAGATTAGGATAAATGATTGACTTAAAGATAGATAAAATCATTTGTTAACGCTGAATAGACAACAAAATAGTTATTTGCATTGCAGGATTTGCCATCCTGCACTCGAAGAATTGTTGAAATGCTATTTAAAAGATTGATAATCGGAAGGATAATAAAGAAAAAAAGCAGAGTCATGTTTCGCTTTCGCTCTCACACTCACTCTGCTTTTTGTACCCCGGGCCGGAATCGAACCGGCACTCCCGAAAGAACAGGATTTTGAATCCAGCGCGTCTACCAGTTCCGCCACCGGGGCATTCAGGGTGCAAAGATACAGATAAATTTAGTTAGATTCCAAAAAATATGGACAAAACCTTGTCCGTGAAGGGATGATTTAGCCCTGAGATTTCAAGTACATATCGTAGATCATTCCATCGGACAAACCAATCTTTGGTACGGAAATCTGTTCAATACCAAGTTGCTTCATGACAAATAAGTAGATTTCTAAAGCAGGAACGATGACATCCGCACGGTCAGGTTTTAATTGAAATTGGTCGATGCGTTCCTCAACGCTTAGTTTTTGTAAATCTTGCAGTAATTCCTTCATTTTTGTTGAGCGCAAGGACTCTTTGTCCTTTAAACCAACGATTTTATGAATTTTATTGATGTTTCCACCTGTTCCGAATAAACGGTGTGGTATCTGTGCATCCACTTCTGTATCGATCCATTTTTGAATTTCCTCCCAAATTTTCTTGGAGACTTTTCCGCGAAGCATGCGAATGGTACCAAGTTCGAAAGAACGCGAAGCTCTTTTCTGTCCATTTTCAAACACACTTACTTCCGTGCTACCTCCACCTACATCGATGACAATAAACGGTTGTGATTTGTCGAAATCTACTAAGAAAAATGTCCCGAAGATTAATTCAGCCTCGGTTTGACCCGAAATGATCTCAATGTTTACGCCGGTTTTTTCCTTGATTTTTTCCTGAACTTTTTCGCCGTTTTTTGCTTCACGCATGGCAGAAGTGGCAACGGCACGGAGTTGCTCCACTTCAAAAATATGCGCAATTAATTTAAAGGCTTGGATGCAGTCGACAAACT
>JBEEIV010000156.1:0-3467 GCA_041169645.1 Bacteroidota bacterium | reverse complement strand
ACCGGTTATTTTCACAACATTGATGTGTCGCATAATACGGTTATTGGACATCAAACCGGTTCTGGTTCTTGCTTACATTTCAATTACCAAACGTTTTTAGGTCAACCGGTACCGAATGTTTCCTTTCAAAACATTCACGTCAGTAGAAACATTATAAGTGCTCCGATGGACAGTTTGAATAATGGACAATTGTGTATGGCTAGTCTTGTTCCGCAAGTGGGCTTAAGCGCAGTATACAACGTATACAACACAGACCAAGTTCCTTGGCTGAATTCCAGTAACGACCAAATTCAAGTCCAATTACCCATATTTGCCAATGCCATTAGCGAAGTGATACCTTCGAACAGCAATGTATTTATGATCAGTTCTGTTCCGAGTACTTCGCTTTCATTTGATTATTTTTTCGATACACGATTCCCATTGAATACTAATGCAGGAGCCATTGAGTTTGACGAAGGAATTTCAGGTCTTGATGTAGCAGAGACGATTGAAGAACTTGTTTTTCCAAATCCAACAAATGGAGAATTAACTATTCCGGAATATTTGGCGGACTCCAGTATTCTTGTAACAGATTTTTCCGGTAGAACCATTCAACATATAGGTGTAGAATCTAATGGAAAGGTATTTCTGAACGATCTTCCGAATGGATACTATTTTCTTGAGGCAGGAAACAAACGATATAAAATTTGCTTAGTCAAATAAGGGAACACCATTTTACCATTTACACGGCTCACTGGTTTGTTCATACACACCATTTCGGTAAATTCCTGTTTCGATGCATGGCGGCAATCCAGAATCGACACGTTCTTTACTCCAATAAAAAGGACCATCAAGAATGCCTTCGTTGAAGTTTTTTTCTAAATAAAGTTCTCCATTCCAATCATAACAGCGCTGTACGCCATGTGGGATGCCATTTTTAAAGTTCAAGGAATTTCTTGGTTGATCAACATCGTTAAATTCCTCAATGTGGTTGAGGTAACCGTTCTCAAAAACATACCATGCAACTGTATTTCCAAGGGAATCAGTTGCAAAGGCCTTACCAGTAAATAATTCATCGTCGACATAACCTAATTCTTTCAATGTGTCACCGACACTAATAGGCGTCCACATATAGGAATTACCGCACCACCAGCCTCGCACCACTAGTGGTGGTTGAGTTGTTCCGGTAACGGAGAAATAATTGTTTCCACATGAAATGGTCACCAATTCTGCGCTTATATCTTGAGCGAAAAAAGATGCTTGGATGAGAAGCAAGGAAAGGGCGAGTAGTAGTTTTTTTGATTTCATCATAACCAATTAACCCAATTCATGGAGTTGGTTACATCTTTTCGTAGATGAAAAACTATTCGATCAAAAGTTGGGTAAAAAAACTCCCTGTATCATCTAAAAGCCGAAGGACATACGTTCCTTTTTCACATTTTTCAACATCAATAGAAATGAGCCTTGTTGCAATTGTGGAAGTATAAATGATTTTTCCCGTGATGTCTAGTAGGTCTAAGCTGGAACCTATGCACCTCTCTGGAACCTCAATCTGAACATAATGGGTTGTTGGGTTTGGAAAGGCATGGATGGGGGATGATGCTAGTTTTCCTAGCGAACTGGAACCGCCACTTAAGATGCATGTATCGCTAAGACCAGCGTTATCCGAATAAATAAAAACGGCAGTAAAGGGTTCGCATGGAAGGGCTCCATTCGCTTGCACAGGATAATCTTGCGTACTTTGTCCAAATTGTCCAAACCAAAAGATGTTTCCAGCGCCTAGTGTATCTCCATTGCAATCGATCAGGGCGGAGATATATGGGTAATTTGCAAATGAAGCAGCAGAACAAGAAAAGGAAACCGAAACTTGCAATATGTTTGGATTCAATGTATCCGGAGTAATGCCCACTACCGAAAAATCTGCGCACCAATTTGTTTGACTTTTTACTGGAAAAAGGACTGACAGAAATCCGATAAAAGTGACAAGGTAAAAGCGTGTTTTCATGAGTTAAAAATACGAAATATTGTGTGCTTAGTCCATATTCACAAAGTACCTTCGAAAATCAAACAGGTAAAAAGGATTGTGAATTATTGAATCACGTTAAACAAATCATATGCGCGGCTTGTTTTAATCAAAATTCACATCATGAACAAGTTATTTATCCTGATTATTTCTTTTTACGCGAGCCTTACTGTACTACAGGCACAAACCAATGTTTCTGGTGGAATTTATCAAAATGCAACTTGGACCTTAGCCTCAAGTCCGTACATTGTGAATGGACCAGTGGTTGTATTTCCAGGAGTAACCTTGAATATACAGCCAGGCGTGAAAATCCGTATCAACAATCAAACAAGCAGCGAAATTTATATTGAAACGCGCGGAACCATCAATTGTATTGGAACCGATGCGCTTCCGATAAAGATTCACGCTATGTACGACACCATGAATACGGTTGCATGGCAAGGGTTTGTATGCACGAGTTCTCAAGGAGGCGTTTTGAATGCCGATCGTTTCCAGATTGCAAATGCGTATTTTCCTTTTTCGTATGAGACACCATTGGCAAACTACAATTACACAAACTGTACCTTCAAACGCTGTTTCCAAGCAGTGACCGTAGGTGAATCAGTCAATTTAACCAATTGTCAGTTTATCGACAATGAAGTAGGAGTCTACGGCTGGGCAAACTTTACGATTGATGCTTGTTTATTTAAGGACAACACCACCTCTATTTATGCATATGCATCGGTTTTAACAATGACCAATTCTGATTTTATCGATAACCAGATCGGACTTACCTTTAACGCGAATGTTTTTGACTCCATGTACATTTCGGAATGTCAATTTTTAAACAATGGTTTGGCCCTTAATTACCCGAATAAGGGAAAAGTTGAAAACTGTTTGTTTACGGATAATACAACGGCCATTCAATCGGCATATAAGTGTGAAATCTCGAACAATGAATTCTTATACAACGAACTTGCCATTCAAGCTTCTGTAAATGCAGACATCCATAACAATCAGATTAATAATAACATGGGAGCTGTACTAATCGAATATGTAACTAATTTGCAGGACAGCCCTTCCATTTACAACAACGAAATTTGCGGAAACATCAATTTTGCAGTAAACAATAATACGAACATGAATTATTCCTTGTTAAGTAATTGTTTTTGTGATTTGGATTCTGCTGGAATTGAAGCAATGATCATTGATGGTTATGACGATATCACAAAAGGATTAATCAATTACCAGATTTACGATTCTAGTTGCACGGTTTTATTGGGAACCGTTTTGAAATATGGACAAGGTGCTGGAATAGACGAATTAGCGGTAGAATTGCGTTTTGAAAACCCTGTTTATACCGAATTATCATTGCTAGGTGATGCGGAATTCACAACCATACAAGTAACAGATTTAAGCGGAAAATCGTTGGTTTTCAAAAGCACTGGATTCAATCATTTTGATGTATCAAACCTTCCTGCAGGAT
>JBEEIV010000155.1:0-7227 GCA_041169645.1 Bacteroidota bacterium | reverse complement strand
CGTGAATTTGAATCCCTTTCGAAAGAAATTGAATTCCAAGAATTGGAAATTAAACTTCACGAAAAGAAGAGTAAAGAGGCAAAATATAAAATTGAATTGAAGCAAGAGACCTTAACGGAAGCAACAGATCGTTTGACTTCAAAACAAGGTGATTTAGCGTTGAAACAATCGGAATTAGATGCCATCATTAGTGAAACACAAAAAGACGAAGACCGTTTGATGAAAGCATCCGATGATGCTAAAAAGAAAATCGAATCTCGTTTGGTGTTTGCTTACGATCGATTACGTGAAAACGCAAAAAATGGCTTAGCTGTTGTACAGGTTATGCGCGGTTCATGTGGAGGATGCTTTAACAAAATTCCACCTCAACGTCAATTGGACATTGTTACAAAAAAGAAAATTATTGTTTGTGAACACTGTGGACGAATATTGGTTCCAGTAGACGGCGCTGAAGCCTAACACACATGAAATAAAATAAAAAAAGCTTCCGATGGAAGCTTTTTTTTTGAGTTAATTCAATCGAAACTCCACGTCTAACTTTGCCAATTCTTTGAAGAGCGCATTGGAAGGTTGAATTTTTATCGACCTCGAAGGTAAATTCACTTCATATCCTTCAACGGGATCAAATACAGTAAAGTGCAGCTGACAATTTCCCTGATTCTCTGTAAATAATTCATTCAACTTATCGATCATCAAATGATCAACCTCTTTCGAGGAGAATTTCAAATGAAGGCTTTTTGTGCGTTTTTCACGCAAATCTTGCAATAAATCAATGCTGCTCACCACAAATTCTGCTTGTTGTCTAAAGCGGGGCACTTCAATCCTTCCCTTCATCGTGATGAAGGTTCCTGGCTCCATGAAGTGTTTGAATTTCAAATAATTTTCTTTAAATAAATTCAAGCGAAACGCTTCAGAATAATCCTCAACTGTCAATGTTCCAAAACCATCCCCGTGTTTAGTAAAACGGTGTTCTGCATTTGTAACGATCGCAGCAATTAATAAATCCCTTCCCATATATTGATTGAGGTCATTCAACATGGTGATATTTCCAGTGCAAAACGATTCAATTTCAATTTTAAAATCATCCAATGGATGTCCCGAAATAAAGATTCCTACCACCTCTTTTTCGCGATTCAATTTATAGATCGCGGGCCATTCATCACACCTTGGAACTTGAGGTTCTGGCATGCTTGTACCACTTGACTCACCAAAAATCGATTTTTGGGCTGAATTTTCTTGATCCTGGAAACCTGCACCATATTTCACAGCGTTTTCCAAGAAACTCCTACCATTGGAGTCATTAGCAAAATACTGTGCTCGATGAACGCCCGGAAAAGAATCGAATCCGCCTGCATATGCTAAACTTTCAAAAGCACGTTTGTTACATACACGAAGATTCACCCTTTTCGTCATGTCAAAAATAGAGGTAAATGGTCCGTTTTTGCGTTCTTCTACAATGGCCTCTACGGGTGCGGAACCGAGACCTTTTATTGCACCTAATCCAAACCGGATGGCACCAGCCTTGTTCACGGCAAATGTAAAACTAGATTCATTCACATCTGGACCAAGCACTGGGACTCCCATTCGCCTGCATTCTTCCATGAAAAAGGAAACAGATTTGATGTCATTCATGTTATTACTCAACACAGACGCCATGTATTCTGCCGGATAATTTGCTTTTAAATAGGCCGTTTGATATGCAATCCAAGCATAACACGTTGAGTGCGATTTATTGAAAGCGTAGGAAGCAAATGCCTCCCAATCCTTCCAAATTTTCTCCAAGGTTTCCGCCTTATGACCTTTAATACTTGCACGCTCGATAAACGTCGGCTTCATCTTATCAAGTACTTTTCGGTCCTTTTTACCCATGGCCTTTCTCAAGGTATCCGCTTCACCCTTGGTGAAATCAGCCAACTTCTGAGACAAGAGCATTACCTGCTCTTGGTACACCGTAATCCCATATGTTTCCTTTAAATATTCCTCACAATCATCTAAATCATAAATGATTTCTTCCTCACCGTGTTTTCGTTTACAATATGAAGGAATATACTCCATTGGTCCCGGACGATACAAGGCATTCATGGCGATCAAATCGGCAAAAGCAGTTGGCTTCAACTCTTTTAAGTGTTTTTGCATGCCCGGAGATTCATATTGGAAAATTCCAACCGTTTCGCCGCGCTGAAACAACGCATAAGTGAGTTCATCATCTATTGGGAATTCATCTGGATTCAGTTCGATTCCTTTGTTCTCTTTCACCAGACGGACTGCATCTTTGATCAAGGTCAACGTTTTTAGACCCAAGAAATCCATTTTTAGTAATCCTGCAGATTCAGCAACGGAGTTATCGTATTGCGTACACACCATTTCCGAATCCTTTGCTGTTGCAACCGGAACGAAATTGGTTAAATCATCTGGAGTAATAATGACTCCACAGGCATGGATTCCGGTATTGCGCACAGATCCTTCAATTTCTGTCGCTTTTTGCAACACGCGTGCTTGTAAATCAGACCCTCCTGCGATGCGTCTTAATTCCTTTGCATTTGCTACCGCTTCTTGATTTTTTAGTTTATCAATCAGTTCGGTTTCCGAAAAAGAAAACAACTTCTTTAAGGAAAGGTCAGGAATTAATTTTGCCAAGCGATCCGCTTCAGGCAAGGATAAATTCATCACGCGCGCGGTATCGCGTATGGCTGATTTCGCCGCCATTGTACCGTAAGTAATGATTTGAGCAACTTGATTCGCTCCGTATTTATTGATGACATAATCGATGACTCGACCGCGACCCTCATCATCAAAATCAATGTCAATATCCGGCATGGATACACGATCTGGATTTAAGAAACGTTCAAAGAGTAGATCGTATTTAATTGGATCCACATTGGTAATTCCAATGCAATATGCCACCACTGAACCAGCTGCTGAACCCCGTCCGGGTCCCACGGAAACATTCATCTGGCGCGCGGCATGACAGAAATCCTGTACAATGAGGAAATAGCCTGGGTAGCCCGTTTTTTCAATCGTCGCTAATTCAAAATCAATCCGCTCTTGAATTTCAGGCGTAATTTCCTTGTACCTCTTTTTCGCACCTTCATAACTGAGGTGACGCAAAAATGCATTCTCTCCACGTTTCCCCCCATCAATCGCATCTTCGATGGAAATAAATTCTTCTGGAATATCAAAGGCAGGCAATAAAACTTCCCTTGCTAATGGATACGGTTCACATTTATCAACGATTTCTTGGACATTTACAATCGCCTCAGGCAGATCCGCAAAGAGCGCGACCATTTCCTCTGTTGATTTAAAGTAATACTCATCATTTTCCAAACCATACCTTAATCCACGTCCTTTTCCTTTGGGTGTTTCCAGTAATTCACTGTCCTTCACACAAAGCAATACATCGTGTGCTTGGGCATCCGATCGATTTAAATAGTACGTATTATTCGTCGCTACAAGCTTAACGTGATGTTTTCGTGCTAAATCGACAAGTATCGGATTTACCCGGTCCTCGGATTCCAGTTGATGTCGGCTTAATTCAATGTAAAAATCAGCTCCAAAGGTGTTTTTCCACCAAATTAGTGCCTCCTCGGCCTGTTTTTCACCGACATTTAATATTAAATTGGGGATTTCCCCATATAAATTACCCGAAAGTACAATGATGTCTTCTTTGAATGCTTCAATGGTTTCCTTGTCAATTCTTGGCACATAATACATTCCCTTGGTGTATGCAATTGAAGCCAGTTTGATGATATTCTGGTAACCATTCTTATTTTTGGCTAGCAAAACCACCTGGTATCCATTATCCTTTATTGACTTGTCAGCTAAATTTCTACACACGTTGAATTCACAACCAATGATTGGAATGATTTCCGTTTTATCAAATGGCTCCCCGTTTTCTTCGGCAATTTTTCGTTCCTCTCGGATTTTCGCATTGTATGAACTAGCCGCTTTTTCAAAATGAAATGCAGCCATCATGTTTCCAGTATCTGTCAAAGCGACAGCTGGCTGATTGAATTCAGCCGCTTTTTGAATCAATTGTCCAACCTCAGAAGTCGACTGTAAAATCGAATATTGCGTGTGATTATGCAAGTGTGCAAATTTAACTCCTTGCAATTGTTCTTTTACTTCGGTAGTAACCGGCGGAACCGCTCCTTTTTCCTTTTTAGCTTCTCTTAGTTTTGCGCTTTCCGCTTTTAAATTGACATGTTCTAAGCCAATTGTTTGTATTTCACTCGGATTGGAAACGCGATAGGATTCAAAATATCCGGGTTCCTGAAGGAGTTCCTCAAGGGTATAATGTTCCTTGCGAATTAATTCCAAAAAGCAGCGGGTTGTAGACTCCACATCGGCTGTGGCATTGTGCGCTTCATTAAAACCAACATGGAATAAAAAATCATGCAATTCTGTCAATGTTGGCAATTTAAATTTGCCACCTCGTCCACCAGGCAATTGACATAATTCAGCGGTTCGCTCTGTACACGTATCTAAAATTGGAAGGGTTAAGGGCGTTTCTTCATTTAACCGAACGTATTCACAACCCATCACATTGATGTCAAAACGAACGTTGTGACCTACAATAAAATCGGCTTTTTCCAAGGCCTTTTTAAACAAATGTAAAACATCGCCTAAATCTTCACCTGCCAACTCAGCCAACTCCGTTGATATACCATGGATTTGCTCGGATTGAAAGGGAATGGTAAATCCATCTGGACGAATTAAAAAGTCCTTTTGTTCTACCAAAGTTCCATCCGCTTCGTGTAATTGCCAAGCTAATTGAACGACACGAGGCCAGTTGGATGTATCCGTAATCGGAGCATTATAATCTCTTGGTAATCCAGTGGTTTCGGTGTCAAAAATCAGGTACATGTGTTGTCTAAAAAAGGAACTTTAAAGTTAGGGATTTGTCCGTCAACTATTTCCATTGTTGAAAACTATTCTTATCCGTTTTTCAGTACATTTACCCAAAAAAAGCATGCGTCTTTTCGTCTTTCTTGCGATTTTATTCCATCAGTTCACTAGCGTGGCACAATTCAAAGAATCGGACTTTCATTGCAAGCGAGATTCCATTATTTCGCAAACGAAATATGGGAGTGTTTACATTACCAAGGACCATCAATGTGAGCTTTATGATTGGCTTTGTCCAGATCCAAAAGCATGGATGGATGCAAATGAAATCATCGAATATTCCCCTGAGTTATCGAATGCTTGTTCACCAAAAAATTCAATTGGAAGCATCCCTCGTTATTGGAATACACTTCATGAATATAAAGGTCAATATTATGTGTATGGCCCAAGTGATTGGATGTCCAACCGACCCGAATTCATTTCAGACACTTTTCTCATCGAAATCGCCTCCGATTTCAGCTACTTTTCAATAAAAAAACAAACATTAGTCAGACCACATGAACTTTACTTTACCCTTGATTTATATGGAGAAGAAGCACAATTGCGCATTCGCATGTTGAGTTATCCAAAAGGGGCATCACTATGGGAATATTCCATTGAAAATGAATCTTGGACTGAATTAAAAGTTGCAAGTGAATTCGTTCGGAACTATGACATGATCAACAATGATTGCGTGAATCAAAAGTGTTATCAGGAATTTCAATTTGACCCAATTGATTTAAGTCGCTTAAAGATTATGGATTAAAGTCCGAGCTGCCTCTCCCAATAATCATTCAACAGAACAACGAGTTTACGTGCCATGTTATTTTGAAAACGCTTGGTACGATAGCCGCCAATCCAATTGATACCTCGGATGGCATTCGTAACTAAAATCTCATCCGCGGCTAACACATTTTGAGGTAAAATGGTGCATTCATATACCTTGATCCCATTTGCCAAAGCGATGTTAATGATTTGCATGCGCATGGTTCCAGCCAAACAACCTTCATCTAACCCAGGTGTATACAACACGCCATTGCTCACAATGAAAATATTGCAACTAGAAGTCTCCAAAATATTTCCTCGCTCATTTACGAGAAACAAATCATCTAATCCCTTTTCTTTTGCCGCCAATGCAGCCATGACGTAGGATAGTCCCGATTTCGTTTTATAATTGGATAGAAAGTTCTTTTGAAGCTTGATATCTTGATAAATATCAACTTCTAATCCTTTTGCATTCAACTCAAAATGATTGACTTCATACGGATAAACTTCAATATAAAAAGTACATTCATTGGATTCTGGCAAATAAGCACCCCCTGAAACACGGTCCAATGATAAGCGACATCTGCCCCCCTCATTCATCCCGGATCTTTGACAAAGTTCCAAGATTTTCGACTCAAAAAACTCGGTAGTATAATACGATGGCGTGCGCATTTTAATCACCCGAGCACCGTCCAACATGCGCTTTACGTGATTCTCCATGTTCAACGGTTTTCCGTTTATTAAGCGGATACTTTCAAAAACTCCGTCCCCGTATAGATGACCGCGATTACCCGGATGAATGGTTGGAGCATCATTCGATAAAATGGTTCCGTTATTATTGATGTAAAGCAAAGCCATAGTCTCAGAGGTAAATTATTGAAACAAATGTACAAATTGAATTCCTTTTTGAGGATCTAACAGGAGAACAAAGAGTATCCCGAAGATAGCTCCTCCAAGATGGGCGTCATGTGCTATCCCCGTATTTCCTTTTTTCAACGAATAATATTCAAAAAGTAAATAAAGTGGTCCAAAAATATACGCGGGTATCGGAATTGGAATAAACATCAGAGAAAGTGACAAAGAAGGATTCCATAAAATAACGGCAAAAAGCACTGCGGAAACAGCTCCTGAAGCACCTAAACTGCGGTATGCCGGTTGATCTTGATGCTTAATCATTGGAAAAAAGGTTGCTGCAATCATTCCAAAAAAGTACAAGATGCAAAAATAAAGGATTCCAGTATTTCCATAAAGGTTCATCCATTCCAAATACAAGTATTCTCCCATAAAATACAAGGTCATCATATTGAAAGCCAAATGCGGAAAATCTGCGTGAATCAACCCGTGGGTTATAAATCTATGGTATTCCTGTCGGTGCTTTATTCTGTATGGGATAAATAACATGCGTTCCTTTGTATCCGGATTTTTGTCCGCCCAAAGGGAAATAAGAATGGTCCCAACAAGTAAGATTAGTAACATAGAAAAAGTTATGATGAATGACCAATGTCATATCGAAGTTACGCATTATCCATTAAAACCTTCATGAATTTCCATGGATTTACCTTTTTCTTTTACGCGTCCATT
>JBEEIV010000154.1:0-9130 GCA_041169645.1 Bacteroidota bacterium | reverse complement strand
TTTTGAGCATCCTCCGATGTTTCAAAACCAAGGTTCCACTGGGCACCTGGGATCGTTTGTTGGTCAATAATTCGTTTGCCATTTTCCATAATGTAATACCCCCATCCTTCCGGCTGCAGGTGTGTGAAAAAGGAAAACTTCGAACCTTGATTTTCCTCTCGTTTTATCGGTGTTTTCACTGGAGGTTCGCTTGAAATATTTTCTTTTATTTCGGTAGGCTTTTTCCTTTTAACGGATGTTGTTGGTTGCTTGCACCCATAAATAAAAACAAGGAGCGAGAGCAAAGAAATTAATCGCATTTTACGAAGGTTTTTTCGGTGCGAATCCCATTGATTTCACATGAGAAGAGATAGGAACCTCTACTCCATGTTGAAACATCCAGTTGCACATTTTGCTGTGCTCCATCAATGGAATAACGTTTCTCACCGTTCAAACTAAAAATATGAATGTTTTTCATTTCGTGTTCGGATCTTACCGTCAAATCATTTTGCGCAGGATTGGGATATAGTTCGAGGGTTAATTCCTCTTGGATATCAAAGCCAGCCGTGCCGGAATATGCCCAAAAATCCTCCAAGAAGCCTCCATTATAACCACCTCCAACATACGATATGCCATCGATGTAGAACGAAAAGGCATTCTTTCGGCCAGAAGCAGGCATGTTTGCGCGCTGAATCCAAGCATTCAAATAATAATTATATTCATAAAGATCATTCCTAAAATCTCCATTTACATCCTCTCCTGTCCCTAAATAAGCTAATGGAAATGCTCCCCACGCTACGGCTCCAGCCCGTGGTGTCCCTGGAAAAGGCGCTTTATCAATCCATGTGTTTGACTGAAAATCATACATCCAAAGGTCATTTTTTAAAGTCCCATCGTCTCCGGTTCCTACAAATCCATAACCGTTCATTTCAAATGCGACAGCATCTCGTCTAGCTGTTCCCGCAAAATCAGCCACTTGTGTCCATGTGTTTGTTTCCGGATTATAGGCAAAAAAATCTTTTTTCAATCCAGTAGCGTCCTCGCCCGTACCAACATAAGCAAGATTTGCAGCGGTGAAGCAAACGGCTTGTCTTCTTGATGTTCCAGAATAATTTGCTTTTTGAGACCACGTTTCAGTCTGAGGATTGAACTCCCATAAATCCTTCATGTAAGCCACCGTTTGAGTTTGACCAAGGCATACATACGCTTTCTGAGTGTTTTCGTGATACAATGTGAAACCACATGCCGAGCCGCGTTCTAATCCATCACCAGAAGGCCCACCTAGGGAAACTTCTTCATCCCAATCATCTTGATATGGTGAATACGAGTACATTTTTCGTTTGAATCCAAAATCGTCTAATCCTCCAATGATTAATCCTACTTGTGACAAAGAAATGGCACTACTTGCAGACTTTGGAGAGCCTTTTACGGTATCGCGCATGTACCAATAATTTTGCGCATTGATGTTTTGACAAATCCAACAGATGATGATCGTGAAAAAAACGTTTTTCATGCCTTAATTTATTACGATTTGTTTCTGAATGAGGTGTCCTTGGATGGTTCTGACTTGCATGTGATAGATACCTGCAGGTAAGCTCATTAAATCCAATGAAATAGTTGATGAGTGGATTTCTTCCATGTGAAAGCAACTTTTACCAATTGCATCAAAAACGTGAATTTGGTTTATCAATTCTTCGGTAATTACCTGTACGATTCCTTCAGATGGATTAGGGTAAATATCCCCTTTCCAATCTTCTTCGGTAACTGATGCGTAATCTGGTGCAGCATATTCATGAAGGCTTGCTTTTTTTCCTGAATACCCTTTTCCAAGTCCAACAAAGGCACGATCATTCACTACGAAGCAAATGGCATTTTTTCGTTCACTTCCTCCGTAGGCTGCGCGTATTTCCCATGTATTTAATGCGGTGTTATATTCAATCAAATCTCCTAATAAACCACCATTTGTACCCAAACAAATGAAGCCTCGGTCTTTCATGCTGAACGCACAAGCCCCTCCCCTTTCATTTCCAATAAAATCAGCGATTTGTGTCCATTGATTCGAGCCGGGATTATAGCGATAAAAATCTTTCTTATAGGTATCTTGATTCGCACCGAGACCTACATACCCTTGATTTCCTATAGCGAATGAACTTAATTGATACCTGAATCCACCTGGGAAGTTTGCCCGTTGAATCCATTGGTCCGTACTTGGTTTGTATTCCCATAATTGACTTGAGTAAAGGCTTGGGCCCCATTTTCCACCACATACATAGCCCTTATTATCTGCCGAAAAAGCTGTAGCAAAATAAATTCCATTTCCACCAGAACCAGGAAAATCTGCCTTTTGTGTCCAGCTATTTGTTGATGGATCATACTCCCACAAATCTTTGAGTTTTGCTCCAACTAAGGCATTGGCATTATCCATTCCTGTACCAACATACCCTTTTCCATTCACTGCAAAAGCAATCGCATCCCTTCTGGCAACACCTGGTAAATCGGCTTTTTGCATCCAAGTGTCCGATATTGGGTCATATTGCCAAAGGTCCTTTAATAGGGTTTCTGAGGTATCAACTCCTGCACAAACATAACCGAAATCACCAATGGAAAAAGCAACTGCACGTTCACGTTTTCCACCTATAAAATCATTTTTCTTTGTCCAATTATTGAATTGACTGAAAGCAACCCAGGGGAAAAGAAAAAGAATCAATAAAAACTGGATTTTTTTCATGTCAAATGAGATTGATTTTCAGTTTGCGCATCGTGCCATTATGTCGCGCTGATAAAATATATATTCCGCGAGGAATGGATTGAACGTCGATTTCATTCAATCCGGAGGACAATGGAAAACGCATGACCAAAAGGCCATTCAAGTCATGTAATTCTCCCATGGAATATGGTTCCAATTCCCCTTCAAATTGAATGTGTAAATTTGTTACGCAAGGGTTCGGATAGGCCTTGATTTCGAATGTTTCCAATTCGGTCATTCCAATTGTATTTAACGTAGGATTGAATTGCCAGAAATCATTTAAATTAATCCCATTGGTTCCAGTACCGAAATACCCTCGGTCGTGAATAGCAAAAGCAACGGGAAACCTGCGGCTAATGCCTGGAAATTCGAGTTCCATTTGCCAAGTATTTGTTCCGGGATAATATGACCACACTTGATCAGTTACCGTTGATAATCCTCCAACATACCCGCACGTTACAAATCCTCTTTGAAGGATGGAAAAGCCCGAACTTCCTCCGGAACTTAATCCAGGAAAATTCGCCCGTTGCGTCCATGTATTGTGCGCAGGTTTATATTCGAATAATTTATTCCCTGCCTTTACATAACCACTTCCCTCAATTGTAAATGAACAGGTCCATGATCCAAAAGACATGGGAGCTGGTGACTTTGATTCCCAACTATTTGTTAAGGGATCGTATTCCGCTAGCTGCGTTCCCAAATAAACATATCCTTTGTTATTCACTGAAAATCCTTGGGTATCCCCAGGATTAAAAAAGGGACAAGGTGCAATTGGGGTCCATGTATTTAAATCAGGATTAAACGTAAAGAATTCACCCGCAAGTGCTGAACCACCACCAACGCATGGTTGGTCATTCACGACGAAACTGGTCGCGCCATGATTGTTCACAGGAAAATTGGCTTTCTGAGACCAAGAATCAGATGCAGGATCATATTCCCACCAATCTTTATAGGAAATGTCAACACCGGTACCATTTACGTGGCCCAGTCCTAAGTATCCTTTGTTTTCTGTGGCGCATCCAACAGCACGGTGCCGCCCAACACCTCCGAAAGAAGATTTTTGGATCCAAAATTGAGCATGACCACCAAGGGAAATGATGGAAAATAAAATGATTAGAAAGTGTTTCATTTTAAAAGGATTATTTGTTGTGTAACACTTCCATCCACGGATCTTAAAATATAGCTGCCCGGCTGAAATTCGTCGAAATCAATGCGCAAAGATTCGTCCGTATTATAGGACTTCAAAGCCGTTCCATTGATGTGATATAAAATCGCATTTCCAATGGACTGATTCAAATGCACCACCCCGTTAGTTGGGTTCGGAAAAATCATTAATTTGTCCGAGTTCTCTTCGTTCATTCCCACATAAGCTGCATCCAAAGTAAGAGTATAATTTCCCATTTCCATTCCCCAACCTTCTACAATGATGTAAACAGTACCTAGGCCAGTGGTTTCAAATGTAAATTCAGATTGACCTCCACAATTGGCTGCATCATCATTAAAGGCAATGACGTTTCCATTTACATCTACGACACTTAAGAAGGTATCAAATGAAGAGCCACATAAGGATGCGTGAACGGACTCGATGAGTGGATTTGGTGTCAACTTGTAGTAAATATCTGGTGAAGGATAGACTTGATTGTTGTTCGAGTAGCAAAATGAATTATCCTTGGAATCTGTATATGGAAGTGAGGTGACTTCCACCGGATCGTTCAGGTCATCACCGATATAACCTGTGCAATCTATGCCATTTCCAATGGTAATTCCGAAGTCCATCACCGAACCCCAAGTGTAGCTTCCACATGGATTTAGTGGTAATATTCCCTGCTCCTTTTGCATAATTCGAAGTCTTGTTGAGCCATTTTGAGCTCCAACAGGAACAAGAAAGTTAAAAACAGAGGTGGCTACAGGTGGCGTTCCAGTCCAAGTTCCAATTGACTCATACGGATCGAAATTTCCATTCTGATCAAAATCTATCCAAGCTTCGCCTGCGCCCGCATAATTTCCTCCACAGGTTCCAAATTTCACATTTAGCGTATATGAACTACCAGCATTTAATGCAACGGAAAGAACGGTTAGATCTTGAACACCAATAATCCCTGGACAACCCGCGTAATTAATGACACCTGATGCGCCGGAAATTTGGACCAACTCAACATTCGAATCTGCCGTACTAGTAGGGCCAACTCCGGAAACGCAATATTGACCAAAGGCCGCGAAAGAGACGCACGAAAAAATAGCTAGTAAATAGTTTATCATGTAGAGTAGATTTATTCGAATTTACGAATAATCTTTTGTTAATCAAAACTTAACATAGGTGTCAGCCTACTTCCCGTTCCAATTTGTCATTGTCATTTCCAATCCAATAAATGAGAAACTTTTTATGAATTCCGTTGCAGTTTGGATGCGTTCTGGGAGATCCAATTGCTCGTTTTTGGTCCATTCTCCTAACACATAATCCGCCTGCCTTCCTTTGGAGAAATCGTTTCCGACCCCAAACCTTAAGCGGGCATATGTTTCTGTTTTCAGCACGGCTTGGACATCCTTCAATCCATTATGTCCTCCATCGCTTCCTTTTCCTTTTAACCTTAATTTACCGAAGGGAAGTGCGATGTCGTCGGTTATAACTAGTAGGTTTTTCAATTCGATTTTTTCTGCTTGAAGCCAATAATTAACCGCCTTTCCCGAAAGATTCATGAAGGTGATTGGCTTAATTAGAATGAGTGTTCTACCTTTGAATTTAACCTCTGCTCGGAAGGCTGCTTTATCGAGCATATACGTTGCGCCTTGTTCCCGTGCAAATGCATCAAGTACTTTAAATCCGATGTTGTGACGGGTTTCTTCATACTCCTTTCCAGGATTTCCTAATCCAACAACTAAATATTTCATTGATTACCAATTTGGACAACCACCACATTTATCTGCTTGGTTCAAATAAAATAGCGCACCTAGTACAACGCTACCTTCACTGTATAGAAACACCTGACGAGCATGTGAATCATAATCATTTGGCCTTGTTTTAACAC
Source organism: Bacteroidota bacterium (assembly GCA_041169645.1). Lineage (GTDB taxonomy): Bacteria > Bacteroidota > Bacteroidia > Flavobacteriales_D > Crocinitomicaceae > UBA952. The sequence continues at coordinate 3,379 of JBEEIV010000154.1, read as the reverse complement.
GCACTTGATCAATAAATCCTGCCGCCAAATTTGTTTGAAGAAACACATGTCTAAAAAACTCTGCTCTTAAGCCCATGTGGCCTGAAATTCCAAATCCAGACAAGGATACCGTTGCTACATTTTTCTGCCCAGCAAAGGTAAAGTCATTAAAAGATAATACAGGACCTGTACCAAATCCCCAAATGGTTGTCAGGGCAGTATGTGCTTTATCAGACTGATAGATTTTAAATACATTAGATATGTCTGCGTGGATATAATTCAATCCATTGGTGTTTTCGTAGTGAAAGGTATTCGTATTTGTAACCACTGGTTCATTGTTGTAGGTTCCAGACCAATTTGTTACAGGATCAATTCCCGGGCTAATTGTACCATTGAGGTAATAGGTTGGACCAGCTTTTAGCACGTATTTCATGTGGTCATAACCGAGAGAGAAAGCCCAATTTTTTTTAAAGTTATACCCAATTCTAAAATTGAACTGAGGAACCGTAAAATCAGTTAAACTCACGTACGTTTTTAAATCTTGTGAAGGACGGTCGTGTGCCTGAATGCCTTTTAGTGTTAAATCATACCCTGGTCCGATAAAGCGTAAATTGCTTTTGGAATAAGCACTGCGGTTATAGCCCCAATAAAAAAACATCGTCCCTTTTGCCGTAGATCTTTTATTGTTTTTACTCACTTGTTGCGCATTGGCAAACGAACCAATTGCGAGAAGGTATATGATAAGGTATTTTGTCATCGTGCAATCATTTTAATCCATTCTTGTTGGGTCAATATTTGTTCTAAGCGGTAATGGATTTGCTTGTTTGTACTGTGCCATTCAACCAAACCAAGTCCTTTTGCGTAATAACTCAATCGTTTTCCCTTCAATTCTTTTTCCTTTTGCGTAAACGGATTCAAAATGGACAATCTCATGTCATCATTAAAAACAAGTGCCTCTATTTCATCATCCATGACGGGTATGGTTTTCTTAGACTTTATGGTTCGTTTTACTTCGCTTAAAATAACCGTAGAATCAACTACACCTCGAAATTTGGCTGCGAACCACGTTTTTTCTTTCGGGAAACGGGGATACAATTTATCCTTATACAATAAAGTCTTCTCCTTTTCTTGATTCGCATCAACCACAACATAATCCTGTACATTCAAGGAATCGATATTGTAATTATATGCTTCCCGCAAGCGTCCATCACTCGCATAAATTTCCACAATTAAATGCGCTCCGGCATGATCTTTTAAGGAATAAATGCGGTGAAATTCTTCTTCAAGACCACCCGTGACATCGCGGTATAAATATATTTTTGGAACCGTGTCAAATGCGTAAAAATAAGCAGCGTTGGGATGTTTTGACACAAAATCATTGGCGTCTCCACAAGCTGAAAATCCCATAAAAATGGAAGCAAATAGGATGAACAAAACACCTGGGCGCATCATTATTTTGTCATTTTAAGAAAGGAAACCTCTTGTTCAGTTAAATGCCTATAGTATCCGCGCGGTAAGTCTTTTTTCGTTAAGCCAGCAAATTGAACACGGTCCAATTTTACAACCACATATCCCATGGCTTCAAAAAGACGACGAACGATTCTGTTTTTTCCGGAATGTATTTCCACACCTACTTCGGTTGAGTTGCCATTTTCTATATATTCAACCTCATCAACGCGTGTTTTTCCATCCTCCAAGTCAACACCACGTAATAAACGTTCCATGTCCTCCTTGGTGACGGCTTTATTCAATTCAACATGGTATATTTTCTTCGCTTGATAACGCGGATGGGTCAATTTCTTGGCCATATCTCCATCGTTTGTAAAAAGAAGCAATCCAGTCGTTTCTCGGTCAAGTCGTCCAACAGGATAAATCCTTTCACGACAAGCCTTTTTGACAAGTGACATCACTGTTTTTCTTCCTCTTGGATCATCCATTGTGGTAATAAATCCTTTCGGTTTATTCAGCAAAACATATCTTTTCGTTTCGGCATTAATGGTTTCTCCATCGTACTGTACGACATCCTCAGGAGCAATTTTATAACCTAATTCGGTGATGATTTTTCCATTTACAGAGACAACTCCAGTTTGAATCAAAACATCTGCTTCACGACGGGAACAAACACCCGCATTGGATAAATATTTATTCAGGCGGACTTGGTCTTCATTAAAGGATGGAAGTGGATCGCCTTTTTTTACTTTAATTTTAAAATCTATGTATTTTCTTTTGTCGCGATCAGTTACCGTTTTTTTATCGGTTGGAGCCTTCTTTTCAGATGATGCTCGTTTCGTTGCAACTGGTTTTCTTCCAGCCGCAGCAGGACGCTTATCCGTTGATTGATTTCCTCTTGATGTACCGCGTGTATTTTTCATAATTCAAGCAAAGATAGAGAAAAGTGTTCGGTATTTCTTTCCATCATTCATTTTGAAGCCGCTTAATGTCCGAAATGAGTTCGTTTACTTCTTTTAGTGAGGTCCCGTCATAGTAACCTCGAATCCGAAGGTTCTTATCGATTAGGACAAAATTATTTGTATGGATGAAATCACTGCCGGCATCCCCAAGGTTTTGAGCCTCAGCCGGCTTCAAAACGAAAAAAGATTTTCTGGCCAAAGCATATAAATCGGCTTTATTTCCAGTTAAAAAATGCCATTTTCCAGGCGTTGCCTGATGACTTTCCGCGTACCTTTTCAATTGTTCGACGGTATCAATTTCGGGGTCAACCGTAAAACTAAAAATTTTCACTCCTTGGTCCTGTATAAATGCGGAGTGGACACGTTGCATTTGCTGATTCATAATGGGACAAATGCTTTTACAAGTGGTAAAAAAATACTCGACCACTGAAATCTTCCCTTTCATTTCTCGATCTGTAATCCACTTGCCATTTTGATTCAAGAATCTGAATGCACCAATTTGGTGCCCAAACCCAATTCGAAGCAATTCTGGATCGACCATTTCTTCATTTACATCAATCGGATTAATGATGGGTAATGGTTTTTCTTTTTTGGAGGACATCAAATAATAACCAATCGGTACACAAATCAAAAATAAAAGCGCTAAAAAGAAGATTCGTTTCATGAAACAAAGTTAGGTATTAAAATAGCTTTGAACGACATCAAACACTTCTTTTTGCCTTGCTTCTATTGAGCCAGAAAGGACCGTAAATGGACGTTTTGATTGAATTAATTCGGTTTCATATAAGTCAAATAAATTCTGGCGATCATTGGGGTTCTCCCTTAACGGATCAGGCTCCCATGGAATATCCGGTGCGCACAAAAAGTAATGGTCAAACTGCTGCGCATCATAAGCCTCTTGAATTACTTCAGATATAGCATTATAACGGTATTTCGACCAAATCAACATGACCGTCATTTCCGTGTCTGCAACAAAATTTGCGCCTTTT
>JBEEIV010000153.1:0-3311 GCA_041169645.1 Bacteroidota bacterium | reverse complement strand
CTCAGCTTTCTGGGTTGTTTTCTTGATTCAACTTTTTCATTAGCTCTCCAAAAATGACAGCCGGTTCTTCCCGCTCCAACACACATTTTACAAAAGCTTCGTGAATGTCTTTAGAAATATGAAAATGGCGTTTTAAATGAAATTGTATTTTTTCTTTGAACAACGCATAATAGGCTAGGTCATTTCGATAGGTAAATATCACATTTTGGTTTTCCACATCAATGACAACTTTTCCGAAATTCAATCGGTTGTTGAAATGTGAAGCCAAAACAAAAAGGTCCGTTGTGATTTCTGTTGGGTATGAAAAGAGGACACACACCGTAAAATTTAGTTCTTCTTCAAAGATTTGATAGCGGTATTGTGCTGTTTCTTTTTCTGATATGGCAAAGGTGGCGTCGATATACTTCTCCGCTTCATAAATGCCAAAGTGAAAATTATGTACTTGGTGAATCCTGATTAATTCATTCCAAACATGCACATTTTGCTTTGCTTCATCTCGCATGATTACATCCGTTGCGTCTGGCAGTTGGAAAGTAGGTATCTTTCTTTCTTCTGCATTGATTTTTAAGGTGTTTGTTGCTCGCTTGTCCCGAATGCGTTTGATTAATCCCAAAAGGATCAGCAAGGGAAAGAGTGCTAGATATCCGTTTTCCATGTGAATGTGTTTAAGGCTGTTGATTGAAAATCCCGTATTCGTCTAGTTTTTTTTCGAGTGCTACCCAATCCACCATCATGCCGTATTCTAGGACCTGATTTCGTCTCATGGGAATTCCTTCCGCGATGTCATCTATGTACAACTGTTGGCTTTCTATGGCACGGGACAAGTCAAAGGAACGGGGTTCCAATTTGTTCGGTAGAAACTTTTCAATCTGCTGCGAGATCCCTTCAAAAGCATGGATAAAGTCGAGTGCTTCGTGTACATGTTTGAGATGAATGTCTGCACGGTAGGTATTCAAAATGATCTCATGTCCAGCTTCTTGAAGCCTTGAAATCACATGAATGGCATGAGGATTTTCTGCGCCAATATGCGGGAAGTAATGTTCCACTACGGTTCCGTCGAAGTCTAAGTAGATTTTCATGGGTAGATGATGTGTTACGGAATAAATGTTACCAGTTCCCGGTTCAAACGAATTTTATGGATTCCTTCAAGTGTAGACATGATGCTGTAATCTTCGTATTGCTGCTTGCCCACCGCATATCGAAATTTTCCTCGGATGCGCGCCATGACTTCATTCATGTTGTTGTCGGTTATATCCGTTAAACGGTCGATTGCAACATCGATGGACTGGTTCGAAGATTGTTGACTCAACATAGCATAATACATTCGCAATTCGGTTTTGTGATCCGTCAAATGACTGCGCATAATTCCCTCTGGGTGATTTAAGTAGAGCAAGTAAAGTGCTTTTTCTTTGGGATTCAAATTGACTTCCAAATCACCTAAATCGGTTAGAAAGATACGTTTGCTAAGACCTCGAATTTCCATGCGGCTATTTTCCATTAAGAGTCTAGAGCGTTCCCGAAAGAGTAAGTTGGCTCTTAAACCATCCATGATGCTAAATAGTTGGCGGGCATGATTTCGGTTAACATCGCGATCCGTCAGGACCTTCATGCAATCGGAACAAAGGTCGCCAGTGCGCATTTTCAGGATGATTTCAGGTTTTTTAGCGCAAAAGTCCATCATGCAACCGCGTGGTTCTTTGTGCAGGTGATTGATGGTGTCCACTTGGTTTCGAAACATCATACTTCTTAAAATCCATGCCGAAATTTCATACGCGATTGGAAAGCGACTGTCTAAATCATTGCCAAAGTAATAGTCCCAATTATTGGTTTGAATAAAATAATTCTTTAAGCTTTCGTCAAAACAGCCAAACCAATTGTGTTCATTGGATTGATCGGTTAAAAGAATGACATGATCGTCTTTCGCAACCTTGTTTTCTTTTCGAAAATCGGTGCAGATTTTAAATAATTGTTTCCACGAATGGACTTTTTCTTCGTGAGGAAAAGATACAGAATACATTCTATGGATTTCATTTGCTGAATTCTGTGCGGCTGGAAACGGCCTTTGCTTCTCAAATGACCTTGATGTTTCATACACGACGGACTTTTCGCTATCGGGTAGTTCGATTGGAATGGAAGGAATAAATTCAATGCTTCCTGCGTTTTTACGTAGCAAATTCAGGACATTATTAAAGTCCTCGATGGAATAACCGGATGCACGAATGAGGTATACCTTCATAGCTAATGATTAAAATTCAGTTCTTCGATCCTTCTTGCTAAAGATATCGAAAATATCGCGTTTTAAATTTCCTTTCGATTTTTCTGAAGCATAGGTTTTGATGGAATCACTGACTTCATCCATGAATCCTGCATACGAAGCTTTGCTAAAGTTCATTACGTTTTCTTTTCGAATGTTCAACATGTGTGAGGTGTGAATGGCATCAAAGTCCGCGCCAAGGAAACTGAACGTCCATTTTCCAGTCTCGTCTAAGTCTTTGATTAAGTGCGCAACATCATGGTAGGAGTACAATCGGGACGCATTTTCGTGTCCGTCTGTGATGATGATCAGCACCACTGACATTTTGTCTTCCGCAATGTCTTCACCATACCGTTGTTTGATGCTGTAAATCGATTTTCCGATGGCATCGAGTAGGGCAGTGGTCCCGTTTGGAACATATGTTTCGATGGACAAAGGAATAATTTCTCCAACATCACTGCTTTGAATTCGGTCCACGACATCCTGGTTAAAAAAGGTGAGTGAGCATAAATAGGTTTGATCCACATGCGTTTGTTTGAGCTCTTGAATGGTTTTCAATTGCGTGTTGAATCCCGCGATGGTTTGAGACTCCATGCCTGACATCGATCCACTTTGGTCAACGATAAAGTGGTAAAGCGTTGTTTTGTTTTTCATAATGGTTGTTTTTAAATTATTTGACAAATATTTCTTCTTTTTTTACCGCTTTCCTCATTTCTGCAAGCTTGCAAAAGAGGTTGGTTTAACGAGTGACGTTCAGTTGGTTGAAACGATCGGTTGATCTTTTCGGGATGGATTTAACGCATGAACCTGCTGCTAATGCGGTTGTTTGGATCGATGTAAACGCGTCTCGTTAAGTGTCGAAATTTAAATTGTGTGATGAAATTCGAACATTCGAATAAATCAGTGATTTCACCCTTGTCGAGGTCAAAGAGTAGATTCATGTAGCGCTTGCTGTTGTTGCCAATAAACAAATACCCGGATTTCTCTTTATAGCAATCGCCACAGCGTCCTTCGACTGCATTGAGGAAAGTGTCTCCGTTCGACTTAAAATCCTCCA
>JBEEIV010000152.1:0-4586 GCA_041169645.1 Bacteroidota bacterium | reverse complement strand
TTTAACTCCGATTGACTTCAGCCCAGAAATGATGGCCGAAATCAAACACGTGATTGGTCTTTTCCCAGAAGGAAAGCAAAAAAGTGCGTTGATTCGCATCCTACACATCGTTCAAACACATTTCGGATGGACAAGTGTTCCTGCCATGAATAAAGTGGCAGAAATCCTATCGATACAACCCATAGAGGTTTATGAAGTAGCGACTTTCTACACAATGTTTCACCTGAATCCAGTAGGAAATTACGTATTCGAGGTTTGTCGAACAGGACCTTGTATGATTGTCGGAAGTGATGACATTATTGCGTACATTGAAGAGAAATTAAACATCAAAGTGGGCGGAACAACGGCGGATGGGATGTTCACCTTGAAAACGGCTGAATGTTTAGGTGGATGTGGTTACGGCCCAGTAATGCAATGTAAATACAAATTCCACGAGCATTTAACAAAAGAAAAAGTTGACGAAATAATCGAAGCTTATCGCGAAGCTTCCATTTCAAAATAAGGCATTATGACAGGAAGAAAATTACTTCTCGAAAACGTTCATATACCAGGCATTGAAACCTTTGATGTATATCGAAAAAATGGCGGGTATGCTTCTGTAGAGAAAGCACTGAAAAAAATGACTCCCGATGAGGTGGTTGAGGAAGTGAAAAAATCTGGGCTGCGCGGACGTGGTGGAGCGGGATTCCCAACCGGAATGAAATGGTCCTTCTTGGCGAAACCTGACGGTGTTCCGAGACACTTGGTTTGTAATGCAGATGAATCTGAACCAGGAACGTTCAAAGACCGTTACCTGATGGAAAAACTTCCGCATTTGTTGATTGAAGGCATGATTACATCCAGCTATGCGCTCGGTGCTAACCTCTCTTTTATATACATCCGTGGAGAATTCATGTATATCTTGCACATCCTTGAAAAAGCCATCGCTGAAGCTTACGCAAATGGTATGCTTGGAAAAAACATCATGGGATCTGGTTTCGACCTTGACCTAGTTGTTGCTCCAGGAGGAGGTGCCTATATCTGTGGTGAAGAAACAGCATTATTGGAATCATTGGAAGGGAAACGTGGAAATCCACGTATGAAACCACCATTCCCAGCCGTAAAAGGTTTGTGGGGATGTCCTACGGTTGTCAACAACGTTGAATCCATTGCTGCCGTTGTTCCTATTGTGAACGAAGGTGGAGACGCTTATGCAAAAATCGGTATTGAGCGCAGTACCGGAACAAAATTGATTTCAGCAAGTGGAAACTTGGTTCGTCCAGGTGTCTACGAAATCGAAATGGGTGTTTCCGTAGAAGAATTTATCTATGGCGATGATTATTGCCGTGGGATTGCGAATGGAAAACAACTAAAGGCGTGTATTCCTGGTGGTTCTTCTGTTCCAATCTTACCAGCACATTTAGTTACGAAAACCGCTGCCGGTGAAAATCGATTGATGACATACGAAAGTTTGGCTGATGGAGGATTTGCTTCGGGTTCCATGCTCGGTTCAGGTGGATTCATTGTATTCGATGAAGACCAATGTATTGTGAAAAACACCTATACGTTTGCGCGCTTCTACGCACATGAGTCATGTGGACAATGTTCGCCATGCCGAGAAGGTACGGGATGGATGGAAAAAGTGTTGCACCGCCTAGAACATGGTCACGGTACACTGGAAGATATCAGCCTACTAGAAGAAATCAATAAAAAAATTGAAGGAAATACGATTTGTCCTTTAGGTGATGCTGCTGCATGGCCTGTTGCTGCTGCAATTCGTCACTTCCGGGAGGAATTCGAATGGCACGTAACGCATGCTACTGAAGCGCAAACAAGAAATTATGGTTTAATCCAACCTCGTGTTGAAGAGATAAAAACGCTATGATTAAAGTAACGATTGACGATATTGAAGTAGAAGTAGAACCGGGAACAACCATTCTAAATGCCGCTCGTCAAATTGGTGGTGAAGTGGTACCTCCTGCTATGTGTTATTACAGTAAACTTCCAGGCACTGGAGGTAAATGTAGAACATGTTTGGTAGAAGTAGCCGCTGGATCAACCGCTGACCCTCGTCCAATGCCCAAACTAATGGCATCTTGCTCCACTACGGTCATGGACGGAATGGTGGTAAAAAACAAAACCAGTGAACGTGTCCATGAAAACCGTGGAGGCGTTGTTGAATTCTTATTGATCAATCATCCACTCGATTGTCCAATTTGCGACCAAGCAGGTGAATGTCACTTACAAGACCTTGGTTACGAGCATGGATCTGCTAAAACGCGCTACCGAGAGGAAAGAAGAACGTTTGATCCAATTGACATTGGTAATAAAATCAAACTGCACATGAACCGCTGTATTTTATGTTACAGATGTGTACATGTGGCAAATCAATTGACCGATTCTCGCGTTCATGGTGTGATGAACCGAGGAGAACATGCTGAAATCAGTACGTATATCGAAAATGCTGTTGAAAATGACTTCTCAGGAAACATGATCGATGTTTGTCCAGTTGGAGCTTTGACGGATAAAACCTTCCGTTTCAAAAGCCGTGTATGGTTCTTGAAACCAATGGAAGCGGAGTGTGCCTGCACCAAATGTTCCGGAAAAGCGGTGGTTTGGATGTTCGGAAATGAAATCTACCGCGTAACCGCACGAAAAGATAAGTACGGTGAAGTAGAAAACATCGAGGATAAAACGGCGTGGATTTGCAACGATTGTCGATTCGATAAAAAAGACCCAAGCAAATGGAACATTACTGGTCCTCGTAAAATTGACCGTCATTCCGTTATTTCGCAAGGAAAATACGAAACGAAAATAGATAAAGGACTTAATAAAATCGGATAATGGATACAGCATTACTCATAGAAAAATCCGTATTGGTTGTAATCTTATTCCTGATTTCATTGGGAGTTGCAGCTTATCAAACTTATTTCGAACGAAAACTGGCTGCTTGGATTCAAGACCGTGTTGGACCAGATCGTGCCGGACCTTTTGGAATCTTACAACCCATCGCGGATGGTACGAAAATGTTTTTAAAAGAGGATTTTATTCCTGCCAAAGCGGACAAGTGGTTATTCATCATTGGTCCTGGAATATCCATGTTTACCGCGTTAATTACAAGTTCCGTGATTCCATGGGGTACGAACCTATCACTTTTTGGTCGAGACATCAGTTTACAAGTTGCCGATTTTAACATTGGAATTTTATTTGTGTTTGGAGTGGTATCCATTGGGGTATATGGTATCATGATTGGTGGATGGGCATCAAACAACAAATATTCACTTTATGGAGCCATTCGTGCTTCATCTCAGATGATTTCATACGAACTTGCTATGGGAATTTCTGCCATTACGATTGTGATGTTAACGGGTAGTTTGAGTTTAAATGACATCGTTCAAAGTCAACATGGAATGAACTGGAACGTATTTTATCAACCAGTGGCATTCTTTGTCTTTTTCATTACATCCTTGGCGGAATTAAATAGAGCTCCTTTTGATTTACCGGAATGTGAATCAGAATTAATTGGTGGATATCACACGGAATATAGCTCCATGAAACTTGGATTATACCTATTCTCAGAATATACGTCGATGTTCGTTTCTGCAGCAATCATGGCAACTCTGTTCTTTGGAGGTTATAATTTCCCAGGAATGGATGCTTTTTCAGGAAATTTATTGGCCATACTCAGCATCAGCGCCTTCGCTTTAAAAATCTTCTTGTTCATCTTTGTGATCATGTGGATTCGTTGGACTATTCCACGTTTTCGTTTTGACCAATTGATGCACCTTGGATGGAAAGTTTTAATTCCTGTTGCACTTGTCAACATGCTCATTACAGGTCTTGTAGTAGCATGGAATCAAGGATGGATGTAAAAGAAAATACGAAATGGAAAGTTTAACGAATAGAAAAAAAGTAGTTTCGGATAAGCCCATGACCTTATGGGAAAAGATCTACATACCGGCAATCGTTGGAGGAATGGTTACCACCTTCAAACACATGCTTCGCCGAAGAAAAACCATCAAATATCCGGAAGAAACGCGTGTCTTTGCTCCAGTTTACCGTGGACAACACGTATTGAAACGAGATGAACAAGGACGTGAAAACTGTACCGCATGCGGACTTTGTGCCGTTGCTTGTCCTGCCGAAGCGATCACAATGACCTCTGCGGAACGCGAAAAAGGGGAAGAGAAATTATACCGTGAAGAAAAATATGCTTCCAGTTATGAAATCAACATGCTGCGATGCATTTTCTGTGGCTTGTGCGAAGAAGCATGTCCAAAGGAAGCAATTTTCTTAACAGATCGCATCGTACCTACCGAATTTGAGCGTGAAGATTTTATTTACGGAAAAGAAAAATTAGTTGAGTCTTTGGATGATCGCATCGATATTACAAAAAGACAATTCACCGGAAAAAGAACAGAGAAATGAGTTTACAAATGATTTCCGTCATCTTGGGTAGCTTGACCATCGCATCCGCACTCATGGTCATATTAAGCAAACACCCCATTCGAAGTGTCATCTATTTGGTGATCACCTTCTTCTTTATATCATCGATGTATATTTTGATGAATGCCCAGTTTCTTGCCATCGTGAACATGATTGTTTAC
>JBEEIV010000151.1:0-4135 GCA_041169645.1 Bacteroidota bacterium | reverse complement strand
TTTTATTGAATCCGCATGAATGAATTCACCATTCAAAAAACGCTGTGTAATATCTTTGCGGTATGATTCCGTGTCTTCATATGGTTTCTGAATGAAACGACCGGTTGGTGTGTAGTAACGTGCAATGGTTAAACGAATTTCAGATCCATCGGATAGCGGCATTGGACGTTGCACCAAGCCTTTACCGTAGGTTCTTCTACCCACAATGAGTCCTCTGTCCCAATCTTGAATGGATCCAGAGAGAATTTCGCTCGCACTTGCACTGTATTCATCGGTTAATAAAATCAATTTACCATCTTCGAATAAACCTTTTTTACCCGAACGTAGGTTACTTCTTGGTTGCGCTCTTCCTTCAGAGTAAACCACTAATTTATCTCCCGAAAGAAATTCATCGGCTAATTTATGCGCCGCATCCAATAATCCACCGCCATTTCCTTGCAAATCAAAAATGAGGTTTTTCATTCCTTTGGCTTTTAAATCAACTAGTGCGTTTTGAACCTCTTCCATCGTTGTACGTGAAAAACTATTCAATTTTATGTACCCCGTTTCTTTGTCAATCATATACGATGCGTCCACGGAATAAACAGGAATTTTATCCCGGGTAATGGTATAATCCAGGATTTTATTTCCTTTTCTACGCACGGTGATTTTAACTTTCGTACCAAGATCTCCCATTAATTTTGTGCGCACATCTTGGTTTTTTAATCCAATTCCAGCAATATTGGCTGCATCCACCGCAATAATTTGATCACCAGGCAAAATTCCTAATTTCTCCGAAGGGCCACCAGGAATGGTAGCCACCACATGCAGGGTGTCTTTCATGATTTGAAAGCGAATACCAATGCCAACAAAGCTTCCATTGATGGATGATTGTGCCTCATTCAATTCCTCTGCAGGAATATAGGTAGAATGTGGATCTAACTTTTCCAACATCGCAATTATTGCCTCCTCCGTTAAGTCCTTGCCATTAACAGGGTCCACATAAAAACGAAGGATATTATCCATAACCTCGTCAAACTTCTGGGAAGTACTGCGTTCAGAAGGGTCAAATTGACTAAAACCGATTAATGGAAAACTAAAAAGTAGGAAGATGAAAAGTTTGTTCATGGGTGTACGCTTTAATAGAGAAAAACAAAAATAGTAACTCCCTTGAATCAATGAACAGAAAGATTAACTTTGTTTAAACATTTTTTTAGCATGAAAAAAGTCAAATACGCACGTCAAAAAATTGTGCTTCGAAAATCTCGACGGTTTCTGAGTACTTTTTCGAAATGGTTTTCGATTGTGCTATTCTGTTTTTTGTGTACTTATTTTTTTCTTGCCTTTATTCTTTCTAGGATTACAGTAGAAGGTAAGCATGAACCCAATTCAACGGTGATAATTTATTTGATGAAGTCAGGTGTGCATACGGACTTTGTTCTTCCTATAAAAACGGATGTGATCGACTGGACCAAAACGTTCCCGAGAGAAAATACAGGATTTAACGATACAACGACCAAACTGATAGCAGTGGGTTGGGGAGACAAGAATTTTTACATGAATACACCTGAATGGGGAGATTTAACGTTTAAAACAGCGATATCAGCGATGGCTGGTCTTGGAAACTCTGCGATTCATGCCACTTACCATTACGAAATATTGAGTGATCGACCAGTGATTAAATTGTTCCTCTCAAAAAAACAATATCAGGAACTCGTGAACTACATCCAGCAACAACTAGTGAAAGATCCGCATGGAAAAACGTGTTTTATTCCGGCAAAAAACAAGAAAGTGGTCAGTGGAAATGATGCTTTTTATGCGGCGCACAACCGTTACAGCATGATTTTAACGTGTAATTCTTGGATCAATCGCGGATTAAAGGCGTGTCACAAGCGCGCATGTTTGTGGACTCCTTTCGCCGGAGGTATTTTTTATCAATATGGGAAATAAATGTTTTATCTGGACGGTTTTCATCCTCTGTCACGCCTCCATTTTTGGACAAATGAGCACCACTGAAACACACACGCGCTACCTTGTTTTTATCAACGGAAACAGAGGTCCAAAAGCGAATCATGAAACGACCGATAATCGTTTACACGAGAAAGATCCGACCGGATATTGGTACAGTATTGACGACACCATTATAAAGCGTTTCCCAGGAGTAACGGCACTTTATTTTGATGGACACCATCCCGTTTCCAGTTCACAACACCGTACTAATGTGAATTTTGCAAAGGCCTATTTTTTTTCCCGTTTTTGTTTTATTTCCAAGCGGAGTCGGTGGGTTTTCAATAAAAAACCGAATCCTGAAGGATTTCAATTGCGCGTCGTGAACGGCCAAATTGCTGGTGAAAACCTAATAAATTACCTCAAAGAAAAAGGTATTCCACTGAATCAAGTTAAAATTGATTTTGTTTGTCACAGCATGGGATATGCCTACGCCTTAGGCATGTTCGACGCGTTAAAATCAAATGTTTCTTTCGGAAAACTGCTCATTTTATCTCCGGAACATGCCAGTGCACAAGCACGCGATTGGCAGTATTTTGAAGAAGTTTGGCAATATGGTGCTCGTGCCGACGACAAAGAATCCGATGCCATTTGTTACCAAGATGGTATCGCTCCACAAGTAGCAGTTCCGGGAATTGACAGCTTAGATCCATCAAAAGGAGGTCGCGTGTACATTCCAAGTGATTGGCCAAAAAAGAAAAAAGGATTCATTAAAAGTCACCATCTCTTTTATTACCAATGGTTTCATGAAATCAAACCAGGTGATCGCGGATATTTTAAATTGTAGTTTAAACGAAAAACACACCCCTTTTGCATTGTTCATAGTCTGTGGAGAAAATCATCGGTTCATACACTGCACCCAACATCCGTGAATAAGCGAAATTACGTAACTTTGAATCCGATGATTCAGACCAATTTCGACCTTCAAGCAGTAAACACCTTTGGCATTTCTGCGAAAGCAAAATTATTCGCCACCTTCTCCTCTATTCAGGAACTCAGCGATGTATTGAAAAATGCTCCAAATGAAACACGCTTGATACTTGGTGGCGGAAGTAATTTGTTACTCACGAAGGACTTTGATGGACTCGTGTTAAAAAACGAGATAAAAGGATTTCGCGTAACTTTTGAAGATGAGCATGAAGTGATTGTGGAAGCAGGAGCAGGAGAAATTTGGCATGAATTCGTCCTAAAATGCATTGAACAAAATTACAGTGGACTGGAAAATTTAAGTTTGATTCCTGGAAGTGTCGGTGCTAGTCCCATGCAAAATATTGGTGCATATGGCGTGGAAATCAAAGACTGTTTTGAATCACTGCAAGCATTTCATATTCCAACTGGTGAAATGCATACGTTTGACAAAGAAGCTTGTGCATTCGGATACAGAGAAAGTGTGTTTAAAAACAAGGTCAAAGGGCAATACGTAATTTGTTCTGTTTCCTTCCGATTAAAAAAGAATCCAGCCGTAAACACTTCTTATGGAGCCATTACTTCTGAATTAGAAAAACAAGGCATAACCAATCCAAGCATTCGTGATGTCAGTCGAGCAGTGATTGCCATTCGTCAATCGAAATTACCGGACCCAAAAGTGATTGGAAATGCCGGAAGCTTCTTCAAGAATCCCATCGTGAAAAATTCTGTATTCGAAGCGATCAAAGTAAACTATCCCGATGCTCCCTTTTATCCGGTGGATGAAAACCATGGGAAATTAGCAGCAGGATGGTTGATTGAGCAAGCTGGGTGGAAAGGAAAAACATTTGACACCTATGGTGTTCACAAACTACAGGCACTTGTTCTGGTTAATTATGGCGGTAGTACAGGAAATCAAATCTATGACTTATCTTCGCAAATCATTTTAGACATCGAAAAAAAGTTTGGTGTTACACTGGAACGAGAGGTCAACATTTTATAAAAAACAGACGATAGAACAACAGGCATGAAAGTATCATACAATTGGTTAAAAAAATACGTTCAAACCGAATTGGGTCCAGAAGAACTTGGAAAAGTGTTAACAGATACGGGACTTGAAGTAGAAGGAATTGAGAAAATCGAGGCAATTCAAGGTGGACTACAAGGGGTTGTTGTTGGCCATGTACTTTCTTGCGAAAAACATCCAGACGCTGACAAGTTAAAGGTTACAATTGTTTCCATC
>JBEEIV010000150.1:0-3298 GCA_041169645.1 Bacteroidota bacterium | reverse complement strand
GGTCCAAACATTTTTAAAGATTTGATCTTTGTTTTTCTTGATGACGCTATTCGCAGCCTCCACAATGGTTTTGGTGCTTCGGTAGTTTTGCTCCAGTTTGTATAAGGTGAAATCAGGGTAGTCTTTTCGGAAATTTAATATGTTTTGAATGTTGGCACCTCGAAATGAATAGATACTTTGAGCATCATCACCAACGACACAGATGTTTTGATAGGCTGCCGCTAATTTTTTGACAATTAAATACTGAGCATAGTTTGTATCCTGATACTCATCAACCAAAATGTACTGAAACTTTTGTTGGTAATAATGAAGTACATCGGGAAAATCACGAAGCAACACATTTGTAAAATAAAGGAGGTCGTCAAAATCCATAGCTCCGGCCTTTTGACAACGGTTTGCATAAGACTGATAAATTCTACCAATTTCTGGTCGCCTAGATTGTTTATCCTCTAATTGAATTTCTTCGTTTCCTTGATATGCTTCTGGGGAAACTAAGTTGTTTTTTGCAGCGGAAATTCGTCCAAAAACTTGGTTTGCTTTATAGGTTTTATCATCCAGGTTAAACTCTTTGATGATGTCTTTGATTAAGCTTTTTGAATCTTGTGTGTCGTAAATCGTGAAATTATTTGGGAAACCAATTCGATCTGCATTAAATCGAAGGATTTTTGAGAAAACCGAGTGAAAGGTCCCCATGGATATGTTCTTCGCTTCGCCACCACCTACAATTTTTCCAATCCGCTCAGTCATTTCTCTCGCCGCTTTATTGGTAAAAGTCAATGCGAGGATATTGAAAGGATCTACTCCTTGTTCCATCATGTACGCAATACGGTAGGTGAGGACCCTGGTCTTCCCAGATCCAGCTCCAGCAATCACCATCGTTGCTCCATAGATGTGTTCAACTGCTACGCGTTGACTGTCGTTCAGTTCGTCGAGGTAAGACATGTAAAATGATTTTCTGATTCAAAATTAGAAATTCGTTTGAACATAGAACTTTCAAAATTCGGTGATTTCCTGTAAGTTTTAAACAGGTGCAAAACCATAGGTAATTATTTCTCGAAAATTGACGTAATTTTGCCATCCGAAAAGAACCGTATGAAAGTATACCATAATCCTTCTTGTTCTAAGAGTCGCGTATGTGTTGAGGCGTTGAAGGAAAAAGGGATTCCCTTTGAAACCTGTACTTACCTAAAACAGCCATTGAACGCAGAAGAATTGATGTCGCTTTTGACGAAATTAGACATGAATCCATCAGCGTTGGTTCGAAAAAATGAGCCGATTTATAAGGAAGCCTTGAAATCGGGAGTGTTAACGGAAGATGAAATTCTACATTTAATGGTGGAACATCCGAAACTTATTGAACGTCCAATCGTAGAAAGAAACGGCAAAGCGATAGTGGCTCGACCTATTGAACGCTTGGCTTTATTTTTAGCAAACAATTGAACCGATTTTTAGATTAGATGAGAACAAAATACATTGACTTAATTGACCAAACGTTTGATTTTCCTCAAAATGAATTTAACCTTCGTGAGGACCGATTATTTTTTCATGGTATTGATTTGATGCGTTTGATTAATGAATATGGTACACCGTTAAAATTCAATTATTTACCTCAGATTTCTAATAACATACAGCGCGCTAAAGGTTGGTTTAGGGAGGCAATCATGAACCTCGGGTATACCGGGAAATACCATTATTCTTATTGTACCAAAAGCAATCACTTTTCATTTGTTTTGGATGAAGTCCTAAAAAACGATGTTCACATTGAAACATCTTCTGCCTTTGACATCGATATCGTGCGCAATTTGGTAGATACTGGAAAATTGGAAAAAGGACGATTTGTCATTTGCAATGGTTACAAACCTCAATTGTATTTGAATAACATTGCGCAATTAATTGAAGAGGACTATTTACGTGTGATTCCTGTAGTCGATAACATTGATGAATTAAAACAGTTAATCGCCATAACGACCAAAGAGTTAAACATCGGGATTCGAATTGCATCTGAGGAAGAACCGAAATTTGAGTTCTATACCTCTCGTTTGGGGATTCGTTACCGAGAAATCGTTCCGTTTTACAAAGCTATTCTAAAAGAGAATCCAAGGGTGCGTGTGAAAATGCTGCATTTTTTCATCAATACCGGTATTAACGATACAGCTTATTATTGGAACGAGTTAACCAAGTGTTTACGTGTGTATTCCGACTTGAAAAAACTCTGTCCAGAATTAGATTCCCTAAATATCGGAGGTGGATTTCCCATTAAAAAATCGTTGGCCTTTGATTTTGATTATGCGTATATGGTTCGTGAGATTTTAACTCAAGTTAAACGTGTCTGTACGGATAACGAAATCCCCGAGCCGAACATCTTTACGGAATTTGGTTCATTTACAGTAGGAGAGAGCGGTGGCGCCATTTTTAGTGTGCTTCATCAAAAACAGCAAAATGACCGTGAAAAATGGAACATGATCGATTCTTCTTTCATGACCAATTTGCCAGATACATGGGCGATTAATCAGCGTTTCATTATGTTGCCAATCAACCGCTGGAACGAGGATTACGAACGTGTTTTATTGGGTGGATTAACGTGTGACAGTGACGATTATTACAATTCTGAACAACATTCAAATGCCATATACTTGCCTAAATTTGACAAAAACAATGTGTTGTATATTGGATTTTTCAATACAGGTGCATACCAGGAAACAATTGGTGGGTTTGGTGGATTGAAACACTGTTTAATTCCAGAACCGAAGCATATCTTAATTCGTCGAGATGAAAATGGTTCGATTCAAACGCAAGTCTTCAGTGAGGAGCAAACAGCGCAAGATTATTTGAAAATTTTGGGTTATTAGATTTTTGCGAACGCTTTTAAATGCTATATTTGCGGACAATTGTGAAAGGGAATGAAAGCAGAGACTATCTTTTTATTAACGGGAAACAAATTTTCGAATGCGATTTCATCATGGGCATCTAGTCGTGCAGACGAGGTGGTTCAGGTGTCGGAAAAACTTTCGGATTTTTTCGACCGAACAGATAGTTTGTTGATTTTCAATAAGAATCAAGAAATTACCTCGGAAATTCAAGAAATCAAAACAGCTTATGACAAACAGCAAAAGCCCGTTCATAAAATTGACATAAATGGTACCCTGATGGTTGGTGTTTCCAATTTGGATCTTTGGGTTGAAACAAATAAATGTCGCCGAATTCTTGTCTTAGGTGCTGAGGAATTAGCAGCTAATCCCAATTTAGAGCGCTACACATCGAATTAATTATTCAATAGGACATAAAAAAAAAGCTCATG
>JBEEIV010000149.1:0-2734 GCA_041169645.1 Bacteroidota bacterium | reverse complement strand
AATCCAAATGAATGTCGATTCAGTGCATAAGAAAATTGGAGGTTCCCATTGATGCGGTGACTCGCCAAATAATTTCCATTCAATTCTCGGTTCATGATCATTCGGTAATCCAAGGATGGACGAATAAATTTGTTCCATTTGTACTTTATCGAAACCTGAGGAAAATAGGTCACGACACCGCCATTTCCAAAACGGGTTGTTAGATCTACACCACATGACCAGTCCTTCGAAAGTTTTGCGCTCGCACCGAGCTCATTCCAAACCTGAAAAACCGTTGATTGGCTAAATGCATGGAGAAAAGGAAGGAGGATAAAACCCAATAAAACAAGCGGTCTCATTAGAGTTTTTTGATATTAATGGTCCCCAAATCAACTACTTGATTCTTTTCGGTGATTTCAATCGATTTCTTGACAACATTCATCCCACTTGGTTGACTCGCATCGTCTTCGTAAACAAAAAGCGTATATGTTCCTTTTTGCAAATAATTAAAAACAAAAGAACCATCATAACTTGTTTTGACATCTTCATCATAAAATTGGTCTGCCGATCCATAGATCAAAAATACATCTTGATCCGCAGCCGGATACGCTGCAATGACATTTCCCAATGCGTTGTATTTTTGCTCTTGAATCATTCCTTTAATGGTAGCACCACCACCTGGACCCTCTACTTTTTTACAGGAAAAACTGAGGCCTAAAATAACGATGGAAGCAAATAGGATGAGTGTATTTTTCATAAGGTTTACTTTTTATTCATGCAATTTTAACAAAAAAAACAACTTGTGAAGACATATGTCGTCTGCATAATTGGAAATTGATATGCTTTTCGTTAATTTTAGTCGCTCTTAACCCAAAACTATGAAACAACTCATACTCAGTTTACTACTGATTGCTATGCATCAAATAGCTTTTTCTCAAGTTGTCATTAATGAATACTCTTGTTCAAACATTAACGGACCTTCAGATGCTTATGGCCAGAAGGAAGATTGGATTGAATTGTGGAATGCCACGGCCGCGCCAATTGATTTAACCGGGTGGTACCTTTCAGACAAGGCTACAAACTTAACAAAATGGATGATCCCTAGTGGCTCCATTGCGGCGAATGGATTCAAAATGGTGTTTTGTAGCAAACGAGATTTGGTGAATGGAAACGAGTATCATCCAAATTTTAACCTGTCTCAAACAGATGGAGATTGGATTATTTTATCCAATTCCTTCGGAAACGTGGTTGATTCATTCAAAATTGTTCACCTCACAAAATCAAATCACTCCGTAGGTCGCTCAACAAATGGCGCGGTTGATTTTAAGTTATTTACAACTCCTACGCCAAATGCGAATAATACCGGCGCAGTCAATTTTTACATTCCAAAACCAGTTTTCTCATTACAAGCAGGATTTTACCCCACGGCCCAAACAGTGAGCATCACCTGTGCTGACCCCACCGCAACGATTCGGTATACGCTAGATGGGTCTGATCCCACCGCAACATCAACAGCATATTCAGGCCCCATTTCCATCTCGAACACAAAAGTTCTGAGGGCAGCAGCGTTTGGAACGGGATTAACTTCTTTTATTGAAACAAACACTTATTTCATCAATGTTACGCATACCATTCCGGTAGTTTCCATTTGTAGTCAAGGGGTTTACAACCTCGTTGCGAACGGAAGTCAAAATCCACCAAATCGAATAGGCGCATTTGAGTTATTTGAGGAAACAGGTCTTTTTGAGGATGAGTCCGAAGGTGATTTTAATAAACATGGAAATGACTCATGGGCGTATCAACAACGTGGATTTGATTTTGTATGTAGAGATCAATACGGCCAAAACGGAGATATTGATCATCAGATCTTTCCAGAAAGTACGAGGGATGGATTTCAAAAATTAATTCTGAAACCAGCTGCGAATGATAATTATCCGTTTTCTTCTGGAGGAGCGCACATTAGAGATGCCTTTGTACACACCTTATCTATTCGTGCTAAATTAAGATTAGATGAACGAACTTGGCGTCCTTGCATACTCTACCTAAATGGGGCGTATTGGGGCGTATATGAGATCAGAGAAAAGGCCGATGACCACGATTATACAGACTTTTATTATGACCAATATAAGTACGACTTACAATATTTGAAAACTTGGGGTGGAACATGGCAAGAATATGGGTCTCCAAATGCCGCACCGGCGTGGAATAGTTTGAAAAATTATGTAGCAACGAATAATATGGGTGTCGCTGCTAATTTTAACTACGTGGATAGTTTATTTAATTGGAAGTCATTGGTGGATTATTTTGTGCTAAATTCCGTAACAGTTACGACCGATTGGTTGAACTGGAATACCGCTTGGTGGAGAGGGCTAGATACAACAGGTGAACACAGGAAGTGGGGTTACGCTCTTTGGGATCAAGATGCTACATTTGGTCACTACATCAATTACACAGGCGTTCCTAGTACACAACCAAATGCAGACCCTTGTAATGTTGAGAATTTACCGAATCCTGGAGGACAAGGTCACACGGAAATTTTGGAAAAATTGATCAATGAAAATCCAATCGTTGAACAATATTACATTGCGCGATACATTGACTTAATGAATACTTCCCTGTCGTGTTCTTTTATGATTCCGTTATTGGATTCAATGCTAGCGGAGATCGGTCCAGAAATGCCTGGTCAGATTGCAAAATGGGGAGGATCCATGGCGACCTACACCGCCAATGTAAATGCACTTCACAATTTTATTAA
>JBEEIV010000148.1:0-7233 GCA_041169645.1 Bacteroidota bacterium | reverse complement strand
GAAATCAGCAGGACGTTACGCAAAAGCATTATTGGAACTGGCTTTAGATCAAAACAAGGTTGAAGTCATTGAAAATAACATGCAGCAAATTTTGGCAGTTGCCGACGAGGCACATGATTTTCACGTATTTCTAAATTCTCCTTTAATTAAGGTAGATAAGAAAATTGAAGTCATTAAGTCAATCTTTGGAAACTTTGATGCACTTTCTATTTCATTTCTAGAGTTGGTAGCTAATAATGGGCGTGAAGCATTCATTACTGAAATTGCGCAAGCCTTTTTAACTCAATTGAAAGAACACAGAGGAATTGTTCCGGTTACGATTATTAGTGCTCAAAAATTAGACGCTAAAACAAAGGAGCAAATTACTGCAAAAATTAGTGCAAGCATCAAAGGAACATTGGAAATTACTGAAAATGTAGACGAATCATTAATTGGGGGATTCATTGTCCGAATGGGCGATCACCAGATTGATGCGTCCGTTTCCAATCAATTGAATCGATTAAAACAAGAATTAGTAAAATAGTCAAACGACACATTAAATAAAGTAAAAATGGCAGATATCAAACCAGCAGAAGTTTCCGCAATTTTAAGAGAACAACTTTCTGGATTTCGCTCTGAAGCAGAATTACAAGAAGTAGGTACCGTTCTTCAAGTAGGAGATGGTATTGCACGTATCTACGGAATGAATGGTGTTCAGTACGGTGAATTAATTGAATTCGAAGGTGGCATGCAAGGAATTGCATTGAACTTGGAAGAAGACAATGTAGGAGCTGTATTATTAGGAAGATCATCTAATGTAAAAGAAGGTGATACCGTTCGCCGCTTAGGTAAAATCGCCTCTGTAAAAGTTGGAGATGGCGTTGTTGGACGCGTAATTGACACTTTAGGTCAACCAATCGATGGTAAAGGACCTATCGCTGGTGAGTTATTCGAAATGCCAATAGAACGTAAAGCACCAGGAGTTATCTTCCGTCAACCCGTAACAGAACCCCTTCAAACGGGTATCAAAGCGGTAGATGCGATGATTCCAATTGGTCGTGGACAACGTGAGTTGATCATTGGTGACCGTCAAACGGGAAAAACTACGGTTGCGATTGACACCATCATTAACCAACGCGAATTTTACGATCGTGGTGAGCCAGTTTACTGTATTTATGTTGCCATTGGACAAAAAGGTTCAACGGTTGCAGGTATCGTGAAAAAATTAGAAGATGCAGGAGCAATGGCCTATACAACAGTAGTTGCAGCAAATGCATCTGATCCAGCTCCAATGCAATTCTACGCGCCAATGACTGGTGCAGCGGTTGGTGAATACTTTAGAGATTTAGGTAAACCAGCATTGATCGTATACGATGATTTATCTAAACAAGCCGTTGCATACCGTGAGGTATCCTTATTACTTCGTCGTCCTCCAGGTCGCGAGGCATACCCTGGGGATGTATTCTACCTTCACTCTCGTTTATTAGAGCGTGCAGCAAAAGTTATTTCTGATGACAACATCGCCAAACAAATGAACGACCTTCCTGCTTCTTTGAAAGATAAAGTAAAAGGTGGTGGATCATTAACAGCGCTTCCAATCATTGAAACACAAGCGGGAGACGTTTCTGCATATATCCCAACTAACGTGATTTCCATCACAGATGGTCAAATCTTCTTGGAAGGTGACTTATTCAACTCTGGTATTCGTCCAGCAATTAACGTAGGTATCTCCGTATCTCGTGTAGGTGGATCAGCTCAGATTAAATCCATGAAGAAAGTTGCCGGTACTTTGAAGCTAGACCAAGCGCAATACCGTGAATTAGAAGCGTTTGCAAAATTCGGTTCTGATTTGGATACCGCAACTAAAAACGTTTTGGATAAAGGAGCACGTAACGTGGAAATCTTGAAACAAAAAGAAGGTGACCCATATCCAGTTGAAAAACAAATTGCGATCATTTATGTAGGAACAAAAGGATTAATCCAAAACGTTCCGATCAATCAAGTTAAAAACTTCGAAAAAGATTTCTTGACCGTATTGGAAGCGAAACATGCTGACACATTAGTAGCATTGAAAGCAGGAAAATACACAGACGAAATCGAAGCAGTTTTAACGAAAGTTGCGAAAGAAGTCGCTGAGAAATTCTAATTGTTCACCATCATTTGATTGAAGCTAAACAGCAAGAATGGCTAATTTAAAAGAAATACGTAACCGAATCACCTCTGTAGGTTCAACCATGCAGATCACTTCAGCAATGAAGATGGTTTCTGCTGCTAAGTTGAAACGCGCACAAGATGCTGTTACGCAAATGCGTCCATATGCAGGCAAATTGAAAGAAATCTTGGAAAACTTAAGTGCGACCCTTGACCTTTCCGAAAATGCCTTTTCAGAACAGCGCGAAGTGAAGAATGTTTTACTTGTTGGAATCACTTCAAACCGTGGTTTATGTGGTGGATTTAACAACAACATCATCAAACGTGTCGGCGTGCTCATCAACGAAGACTACAAAGAGGCAAATGTTCAAGTTTTGAGCATTGGTAAAAAAATCAAAGATGTTTACAAGCGTACCGAATTCCATTATGTGAATGAAAAAATGGAACAAATGGAAGACGTCTATACAGATCTTCGATTTGAAGTTGTTGCTGAACTTGCTGAAGAAATTATTCAACAGTTCCATAACAAGTCATTTGATAAAATCGTGTTGGTGTATAACCGTTTCGTAAATGCTGCGACACAGTCCATTGAATCAGAGCAATTCTTGCCAATCGTTCCCACGGTTAACGAAGGAGCAAATGCAGGTGATTATTTGTTCGAGCCATCTAAAATGGAAATTGTGGAAGATTTGATTCCTAAATCATTGAAATTGCAATTGTTTAAAGCAATCCGTGACTCATTTGCTGCGGAACATGGAGCTCGTATGACAGCGATGCATAAAGCAACAGATAATGCAAATGAACTTCAAAAAAGCCTTAAATTAAGCTATAATAAAGCAAGACAAGCTGCGATTACAAACGAAATTCTTGAAATCGTTGGTGGTGCAGAAGCATTGAACGGATAAAACCGTTTAACCCTACAAGAAAAAAGCCCTGACATTGCTGTTAGGGCTTTTTTATTTTTATATCGTGATTGATTTAAAGACTTAAATCCCAATTAAACCGTTCATTGATTACTTCGAATACTTTTTCCTTCACCGCTGGAACTGATATTTTTTCGAGTACATCAGACATAAAAGCGGTTAATAATAATTGAGTCGCCCCTTTTTCGGAAATTCCTCTAGCACGCAAGTAAAACAATGCTTCATCATCTAATTGACCAGTAGTTGATCCATGGGAGCATTTCACATCGTCCGCGTAAATTTCCAATTCTGGTTTTGAATTGACACTCGCATCCTCACTAATTAAGACATTTGCGTTCGACTGAAAAGCGTTCGTTTTCTGGGCATCTTGTCGAACAAATACTTTACCATTGAACACAGAAACAGATTTGTCGTCCATGATTCCTTTGTACAGTTCATTGCTTTGACAATTTGCTACTTGATGGTCTACTGTGGTATAATTCGCTACATGCTGCTGACCATTTAACATATACAGTCCATTTAAATGCGTTTCGGAATGCTCACCAAGAACTTGAATGTGCAAATCGTTGCGAACTAAATGTCCATCTAAGGTCAAGGTATTGATTTGGAAGACCGAATCCGCATCTTGCCAAACCTCCTCATCTGAAAAAGAAAAGTTTTCAGCAGACTCCATCTGGACTTTTTCCACCTGAACATGCGCATGTTTAGCTACTTCGATGGAAGTATGAACATGTGAAAAACCTGTGTTTGAATGTTTAGAAACATAGGTTAATACAAATTTTGCTTGCGCATTTTCTCCCACTGAAAGGTGATTTCGTGTAAAACCAGCATAAGATGAGTTGACCACATGGACAAGCTCAATCACGGGTTCAATGATGCAATTATTGGCTACTTTGATCCTTACACCTGATTGTGCATGTAAGGTATTTAGTGCAGCGAATACGTCTTTTATACTTGAATTCGGTACATTTTGAGCGCTTGAAATGAAATCAATGGCAAGTCCACTTGGCAGACTCGTTTCAGGTAAAATTACTTCTCCATCCACCACGTAAATGGCGATGGAATCCGGACAAATTTGTTCGTGTCTTTTTTCTAAATTTACTTCTTGTTTTTGCGCTTCAAAAACGGCATTGGCCAATTTTGTCAAACGGGTATATTTAAACCGTTCAACTTTTGTGGTAGGAAAGTCATTTTCAGCTATAAATGCGCGAGCATCATCTCCCATAGGAAGCAATGCATCGATCTCCGTTGGAGCAAAGCGTTGCGAAAATTGACTTAATTTATTCGAATTTTCCATTTCTTGATTGTCCTTACGCTTCTATTGAATCTTTAATCCAATCGTATCCTTTTTCTTCTAACTCCAACGCTAAGTCTTTTGTGCCGGTCATAACGATTCTTCCATTGTATAATACATGAACAAAATCTGGTACGATGTAATCCAAAAGTCGTTGGTAGTGGGTTATCACAATGGTCGCGTTTTTATCTGATTTTAGCGTGTTTACACCATTTGCTACAATGCGCAACGCATCGATGTCCAAACCTGAATCCGTTTCATCCAAAACAGCCAATTTTGGCTCTAACATCGCCATTTGGAAAATTTCATTACGTTTTTTCTCTCCACCTGAAAACCCTTCATTTACCGCACGAGATGCCAATTTACTATCTAATTCAACAATAGCAGATTTCTCACGTACCATGGACATAAAATCCTTTGCAGAAATGGATTCCTGTCCTCGGTATTCACGTATTTCATTTAACGCAGTACGTAAAAAATTCACATTCGACACCCCAGGAATTTCTACGGGATATTGAAACGCTAAGAACAGTCCCTCTCTTGCGCGATCTTCCGTTGAAAGTTCTAACAAATCTGTACCGTCAAAATCAACTGAACCAGCGGTTACTTCGTAATCTTCGCGTCCAGCCAAAACACTAGCCAAGGTGCTTTTTCCAGCGCCATTTGGACCCATAATCGCATGTACTTCGCCAGCATTCACTACTAAATTCAATCCTTTTAGGATTTCCTTTCCGTTAATGCTTGCATGTAAGTTTTCTATTTTAATCATCTTTTCTTGTTTCGATTGGAAAGCCTGCTTTCCGTATTTTCGTTTATCCTACACTGCCTTCTAGGCTGATTGCTAACAATTTCTGTGCTTCAACAGCGAATTCCATCGGCAGTTGATTCAATACTTCTTTGCAGTATCCATTTACAATCAAACTAATCGCTTTCTCCTCACTGATTCCGCGTTGCATACAATAAAATAATTGGTCCTCCCCAATTTTTGATGTGGTTGCCTCGTGCTCAATTTTTGCCGTTGGATTCTTGCATTCGATGTACGGGAACGTATGTGCGCCACATTCATCTGTCATCAAGAGGGAATCACATTGCGAGAAATTGCGCGCATGCTGAGCTCCTTTGTTGATTTGAACAAGTCCTCGGTATGAATTTTGTGATTTACCAGCAGAAATTCCCTTAGAGATTATCGTACTTTTCGTATGCTTTCCTAAGTGAATCATTTTCGTGCCCGTATCCGCTTGTTGGTAATTATTGGTAACTGCAACTGAGTAAAATTCTCCGATGGAATGATCTCCTTTTAATATGCAAGAAGGATATTTCCATGTTACAGCTGATCCGGTTTCAACCTGTGTCCACGAAATTTTCGCGTGATTTTCGCACATTCCTCGTTTCGTGACAAAATTGAAGACCCCACCTTTACCTTCTTTATCTCCGGGATACCAGTTCTGAACGGTTGAATATTTTATTTCTGCATGGTCTAAAGCAATGAGCTCAACCACTGCTGCGTGCAATTGATTTTCATCACGCTGAGGTGCAGTACATCCCTCCAAATAGGAAACGTATGCTCCTTCATCTGCTACGACTAGCGTACGCTCGAATTGCCCTGTTCCTCCAGCATTAATTCGGAAGTATGTTGATAATTCCATAGGACAACGAACACCTTTCGGGATATAGCAAAAGGAGCCATCCGTAAAAACTGCCGCATTGAGAGCAGCATAGAAATTATCCGTCATAGGGACAACTGAACCCATGTATTTTTTGACTAAGTCAGGATGGTTTTGAACCGCATCCGAAAAGGAGCAAAAAATCACTCCTAATTCACCTAGTTTTTCCTTGAAGGAAGTGGCAACTGAAACCGAGTCCATGACAAAATCTACTGCAACCCCTGTTAAACGTTGTTGTTCTTCCATTGAAATCCCCAATTTTTTCATGGTTTCCTTCAATTCTGGATCAACATCGTCCCAAGATTCATATTTTTTTGTTTGCTTTGGTGCGGAATAGTAGGCAATTGACTGAAAATCGGGTTTTTGGTAATGCACATGAGCCCATTCTGGTTCAGTCATTTCTTTCCAAATGGCAAAGGCCTTTAATCGGTAATCCAAGAGCCATGCGGGTTCATTCTTTTTCGCTGAAATCAGTCGAATGATGTCTTCATTTAATCCAATTGGCACCGTATCGGATTCAATATCCGTGACAAATCCGAATTTATATTCTTGATTCTCGAGATCCTTCGCTAATTCATTTTCTGTATATCCTGCCATTTCTTTTTCTTAAACAGAGAAAGATTCTCCACAACCACATGTTCGATCTGCATTCGGATTTTGAAAAACAAATCCTTTTCCATTTAATCCTCCTGAAAAATCCAAGGTTGTTCCGATTAAATAGAGATAGCTTTTCTTATCAACGACTACCTTGATTCCGTTATCTTCAAAGGACTTATCGCCTTCTAATTCTTGATTATCAAAAGTTAATTGATACATTAATCCGGAACAGCCGCCACCCTGAACACCTACACGGATAAAAAGACCATCCTTGCCTTCGTCCTCCATTAACCTCAGCGCTTGTTTTTTAGCGTTGTCTGTAACTGTAATCATATCAGTCTTTATTTAGATTAATTATAAATAAACTGTTAATCGCCTACAAAAATACCACTTTTATGGTAGTTGAACAAAACAAAAAAATGATTTATTTGCTTCATAACACAACTCGCGAAAGAAAGTTTCGAAAAAGGATTTAAAAAGATTTAAATCCTTCAAAAAAGAGGAGAGCGGACTACTATTTAAAATAGAGAGGTGTGTAATTGAACAGATCTGCCTCTGCACAACGTTAAAATGATCAAGGATTAAAAAGACAAGGTGTTTATGCGTATTTTTGATTCATGAAAAT
>JBEEIV010000147.1:0-5410 GCA_041169645.1 Bacteroidota bacterium | reverse complement strand
CCATATGCATTTCAAGCGTATGATGACCATGGTCGCACCATCGAGGATAGTTTGAATCCAGATCGCATGCAGATTGATGCTTGGGGAGTTTACAGCAATTACGTGGAATTAATCATAAATTCTGATATCCCGAATGAAATCGAAGTGCCAATATGTTCCAAACATTGTCGTTTTTGTCACCATATTGAAAAAGCACAATGGAAACGGGTGAGAAAGGACATCGTTCACCGTGTTGATGCTATTTCTGATCATCGAAATGTGCGCTTTCTGTTTCACGGTCCGGATGCTGTTCTGAGTTCCCTTCCAGCATATTTTTCGCGGCAAATTATTTTTGAAACAGAAAAAGGATTGGAATACAAGTATTTGACTTGGCAAATTGGTAAAATATTCCGATTTCGTAGTTTCATCCATAAGTGGTGCTACTGGATGTTAAAATGGAATATTCCAATGCATACATCATCAACAAAGTATTTTCATTTAATGTCCTTGCAATGAGCAACCTAGTTGAAGTGCTTTACGTTTATCCACTGTAATTTGTACATTTGACGAATCTTAATGAATCAACACATGAAAAAACACCTACTAAAATCTTTATTTTTGGGACTAAGTCTTTTGTTCTTAGCTCAATTTTCTTTTGCACAATTGAACATTACTCCTGCAAGTGGACCAAATGTTTGTGACGGTACTGCCGCTATTTCTAATCCATCACAGGTAATTCAATCATCTATTACATGGTATGGTAATGGAGCAATCATCGCAACAAATACCTATCAAATTGGAAACTTGTGTCCAGGCATGTACAATGTCTATTACAACCAAGCGAATCCAGCAGGAGGAGTTGACTCCTTGTTTGCTTCATTTGCCATCATGGGAGGAACAAATCCATGTGCGAATTTTAATGTTACGCTTACCACAACGCCGTGTACGACGCAAAGTTCAAATGATGGTTCAATCGTATGTAGCGCTACCGGAGGTGTTGGACCTTATGCTTATTTTTGGAGCAATGGTGCAGCGACTCAAAATTTAATTAACCTGATTCCAGGATTTACCTACTGTGTTAATGTGGTTGATGCGAATAATTGCCAGGTAATGGCATGTGATTCCATGACGATTTCTGCTCCGACTACGGGGGACACTATGGTCGTTACGAATGGCAATTGCGGACCAACAAACACGGCAATATTTACGCAGGAATTAGAGGATTGTAACTTTGATTTCAATGCATGTGCTACTGCAAACTTAGCATGGGCAATGAACATGCCGTTTGATACCGTGCAAGCAGTTTGGAATTTCGTTGATACAAACGGAGTGGTTACGAATTACACGGTGAATTATTATGTTCCAAATGCATTTTCCTACAATTGTTTGAATTTACAATTTACGCTTTTCTGTTCGGTGAAATCCTTAGATGTCAAAACGATTGTGGTAAACGATGCTGCACAATTAAGTGGTTTAAACGAATTGGTAAAAAATCCATTTACGGTTATAAATCCAATTGGATCTGAATTAACTGTTCAATTTGATGAGCTAACAACCGGAACAATGCGTTTGTATAACCTGAATGGACAAATGTTAAAAGCTCAAACGTTAACATCTGTTCAACAAGCTACAATAACTACAGCGAATTTACCAGCGGGAACGTACTTCTTCCAATTAGAGGTTGGTTCAACGGTTTACACACAGAAAGTGATGAAATAAGGTACATTTCACCATATAAAAAATAAACCCTGGCGATACGGTCAGGGTTTTTTTATGTTTGAAAATCCGCCCATAATATGGATTTTTGGATGACATAAAAAGTGTAACTTTGACGTGTAATGAATAAAGCACTATCCGTTTTATTGTTGTTTTCCTTTTTTGCGTTGGTCACCCCGCGAAATTGGTGGCATGATTGCCATCACGTAAATGAAAGCAAAAACGTGCCGTCTAAACTTCAAATGGAGGATGGGTCCTTTGATCTGTGTGATTTTGAGCTTGGTTATTTCACTGTTCATTCATTCTTTTTTTATCGTTCGGTGAAACCTGCTCATCCTTCTTTCCTGTTGACTGAACTTTTGGATGAGAAGCGTATTTCTTTCACTTCTTTCTCCCTTCGTGGCCCGCCGCAAACTGCTTGATTTTTGTTGGATAGACCTTTGATTCCGATCAATTGGTAGCATTTCAGTTACTTGATCTGATGATTTATAGTTCTTATGCGTCAGGATTTGGTTAACAGGTTTCATCCATCGATATTCAATCTAAAAGATTTTTTTCTGATAGACAGGTAATGAAAAATCAATTTGGGAGTATTAATCAGTTTTAGAAGTGAATTACAGATGAAATTTATCGCATTTATCATAGCGTTTGTTGCTTTTTCAGTAGTCGCACAAAAGGAACTATCGGGCTTCGTTAAAAGTAAAATGACGAACCTACCAATTGCGCATGCACGCATACAAATAGAAGAAACAGGGGAGACCTCCATTTCAGATGAAACAGGCGCATTTCTGTTTCTTGGGAATTATCCAAAAATGATTCATTTGCATGTTTCTGCCATGGATTATGAGTCAAAAGTGCTGTTTCTAACGGAGTCTGAACAAGCTCTTGGACGACAATACCTCATTGGGAAGCTCGAAGTCTATTTGTCAGAAAGACACTTGGACCTTGAAGACATTACTGTTTCCACTGGGACGAATGTTCAGAAAAACAAGAGCCCATTTCTCGTTGAAACCCGAAAGCTGTCTGATTTAAACGGAATTTCAAACCTTCAATTAGGAGAAGCATTAGCAAAGATCCCCGGAGTCTACCAATCTAGTTTGGGAAATGGAATTTCAAAACCGGTTATTCGTGGATTGCAGGGAATCCGTGTGGTGAGTTTGTTGAATGGCATGCGCATGGAAGGACAACAATGGGGTGGAGATCATGGAATGGGTATTTCTGAAATTGGAATCGGTTCCGTGGAGGTTATTAAAGGACCAGCTTCACTGCTTTATGGTGCGGATGCTTTGGGTGGAGTTTTGTATTATTCGGATGAAACCTATGCCCCAGTAAATTCACAATCCCTAAAGTTACAATCCGTTTATTATAACAATACAAATGGTGGAGTTGTGCGCATGCTTTACAAGCAATCCAATCAGAAAGTGCGATTTTTATTGGGGGGTAGTTATGCCAATCACGCTGATTTTAAGCTGCCAAATCAGAAATTTGCTCAGAATTCACGCTTTAATGAATCTGTTTTGAAGGCAGCGCTTTCTTGGAATGGAAAGAACAAGGTGCATCATTTGCGCTATTCGTTTAATCATGTGATGAGTGGTTTGCCTGGGCACACGCATGATACCATCATCAATCCACTTGAATTCCAATCCGATGTCCAACGTCGAAAGCAAACGATTCCAGCTCAATTTTTTGATAATCACTACCTGTCCTTCGAAAACAAATGGTTTTTAGAAAGAAATGAATTTTCGATTCTATGTGGACAAACACTGAATCAATTAACTGAGTACGACGAGAAAGTAACCATTCCGGGAATTCAAATGCGTTTATCCAATTCACTGTACTCGGCAAAATGGACACATACTTTTGAAAATAACGTAAAGGTGATCAATGGATTGCAAGGCATGTTTCAAGTGAATGTGAATGGGGCGGAAGGAACCGAGAAACTTTTACCAGATGCCTATTCCTTTGATAATGGTGTTTTTTCCATCTGGATGTATGAAAAGGATCGATGGAATTTTCAAGGAGGACTTCGTTATGATATTCGATACCTAAAAACGGTGGAAGATTTCATTGGGTCCCCGGCTATTACTAGAACTTTTGCCAGTCCAAACGCTTCAATTGGTGCAGCTTACTCAGATGAAAAAATAACGTTTCGTACGAACGTTTCCACGGGTTACCGAGCGCCACATTCTTCGGAATTATTGGCAAATGGTTTTCATCACGGTGCACTTCGTTTTGAAATCGGTGATGCCTATTTACGACCAGAAAAAGCAAGTCAGTTGGATGTGAGTCTTGAATTAAAAGGAGACCACCTTGTTTTTGTTTTAAATCCATTTATTAACAAAATCAATCATTTTATTTTCTTGCAACCGAGTGACTCAAGCATCGATAATTTACCTGTATTCTTATACAAACAATTGAATCACGTTTGGTTTTACGGGAGTGATGCGGGGTTTCATTACCATCCGCATTTTGCACATGATTTACACTTGGAAGGAACTTTTTCCTACCTTCAGGTTTCAACACAATCGGATAGTAGTATTTCAATGATTCCTCCCAGTCGATTTACGCTCAGCCTTCGTTATCAGATAGATTTTGGTAACAAATTTCAAGTGAAAGAAGTTCTTGTACAACATACCTATATGAATGGACAAGGAAAAGTAGCCTTTTATGAAAGTACTAGTCCAGCTTATCAATTACTCGATGCATCCTTGTCTTTTAAATGGAACGGTAAAACGGCCATCGATTTTCAAGTAGGTTGTAAAAATATTTTTAATACAAGCTATATTGATCACCTTTCCCGCTTGAAAAACATCCAGATGCCAAGTCCTGGCCGGAATATTTATCTGAGCATTAATTTAAATCTGAATCAACCATTAAAAAATCAAAAATCATGAAAAATGTAGCGTTTTTAGGTTCAATGACAATCATTGTCATGGTGTTTTCCAGTTCTTGTAGTAAAAACAAATGCCACGATTGTCACTACGACAAGGCAGGTATGGAAATAGAATTAGGTGAATATTGTGGAGATGAATTGAAGCAGTTGGAAGCACTCGGTACTTTTACGGATTCAACGGGAACCTATACCGTTCATTGTCACGAGCACTAATCAAGAAGAAATATCGATGCCAAATGGAACGAGGAGTCCAGCTAGTCCTTCCTGACTAAATTTTGCACCTTTCATGCGGTTAGTTGATGGATCAATGATGAATCCTTGTGCGCCTATGAAATTCGCTTTTTCGAGGTTACTCAAATGAAAGACAGATCCGGTTAATTGACATCCTTCAAATGACACACCTTCTAAATGGGCTTCGGTAAAATCTACCTCGGTTAAGCGTGAATTTGAAAAACGTGATCCTTTCATCGGACATTGGTAAAAGAAAGAATAGTCCAATGTGCAGGACTCGAATGTGCATTTCAGTCCATAGGGATTACAGTCCTCAAAGTGAATGCCCATTAATTTACAGTCGCGGAAATAGACATCCCTAAAGGACGTTTTTTTGCTCCGTATGGAACTGAGGTCACAACCAATGAATTCACAATCAACAAAGGTGCAGTTTGATAAGTCTGCAGCATTTAGTTGGCACGATTGAAAGACGCAATTTTCGTATTCTGCGCTTTCAAAATCTTCCATTGAGATTCCTTCAAACGTTTGATCGGTAAGGTACCTCATTTAGTGTATGCGTTGAATGAGAACATACTGGTCAAAATCAATCCG
>JBEEIV010000146.1:0-2689 GCA_041169645.1 Bacteroidota bacterium | reverse complement strand
TTTGTTAGACGCAAAAATAGGTCAAATGTTGTCTACATTAAAATCTAAATCACTGGTTTCCTGAATTGAATGCTGGTACTTAAAAGATGAAACCAAGGTTATTTTTGTTCCATCAATTATTTTGCCATCTTTTCCCGATTCAAATTGCAGGGATCGATTGGCTAATTTGCGTGCTAAACCACCATAATAAGCCGCTCTAGTTGGGTGCTCTGGCGAACACACATTATAAATACCACAAGGTAAATCATCGTTGACCGCACACATGATGGAATGAATAATGTCCTGCTGGTGAATCAAATTCACGACCGCATCACGATTCGTTAATGCTTTTTGGCTTTTCAAAATGGAATGAAGCGGATGCCTTCCAGGGCCAATGTGTCCAGATAAGCGCAAAATAATCACGTGATCGTTCGTTTGATGCTGAACGAATTCCTCCATGGCAACAACTTTATGAGACGAATCTATGGGTGACGCTTCGTTGATGGGGAGGCGCGAAGAACGATAAACTCCTGTAGAACTAGTGAAGATGACCTTTTTGTACGATATATGCGAGAAGATGCGTTCCAATGATGCTAAGACTTGGTCGAATGGAGGCCATAAAAGTATGACTTGATCGAATACTTGATTTGATTTTTTTTCCACTTCAATGAGCCCAGATTGCTTGCTTAATTTTAAGGGACGAATGCCCAACTGAATCATATCTTCACACTTTTCTTCACTTGTTGAAGTTGCCCAAACCTCATATCCATTCTTCAACAGGGTTTCTGCAAGGGGTTTTCCTAACCAACCATAACCTATGATTAAACAATTTTTCATCACTTATTTGAACGTTTAAAATCCAAAAGAGTTTGATTTTTACAAAGGTTCTGAAGAAACTGTTTTCAACTTGTGAATTGTTGTGCTAACTTTGACAAAAAATTAAGAAGATGAATGCTTTTGATGTAATTGTTGTTGGATCTGGACCAGGAGGATATGTTTCTGCACTGAGATGTGCTCAATTGGGACTTAAAACGGCATTAGTAGAAAAATATGCTACACTAGGTGGGACCTGTTTAAACGTGGGTTGTATTCCTTCGAAAGCCTTACTCGATTCATCGGAACATTTCCACAACGCCCAACATAATTTCAAAACGCATGGGATTGAAATTTCTGGATTGAAAGCAAATTTGACTCAAATGATTAACCGTAAGAACGAAGTAGTCAGTCAAACATGTGCCGGAGTTAAATTCCTAATGGATAAAAATAAAGTAAGTGTTTTTCACGGACACGGTTCATTCGCCGATGATCACACAATTTTAGTGAAAGCTACAGACGGTTCAGAAACGCTCCTTCAAGGTAAAAACATCATCATCGCTACTGGCTCAAAACCGAATTATTTTCCAGGAATGGAGCCTGATAAAAAACGAATAATCACTTCTACCGAAGCACTGAACATGACCGAAATACCAAAACGTATGTTGGTGATCGGTGGTGGAGTAATCGGACTTGAATTAGGATCCGTTTATGCTCGGTTGGGAGCAGAAGTGGAAGTCATAGAATTTGCTTCTACCATACTTCCAACAATGGATGCCGGAATTGGAAAAGAATTTACCAAGATTCTGAAAAAAGAAGGGTTCAAGTTTCACCTAGAACACGCAGTGAAAAAAGTAGAAAACCTTGGGAAAAAAGTGGTGTTAACAGCTGAAAATAAAAAAGGTGAAACCGTTACCCTTGAAGCTGATTATTGCTTAGTCGCAGTTGGTAGAAAAGCATATACAGAAGGATTAAACCTAGATAAAGCTGGGCTTTCTGCTACGGACAGAGGTCAAATTGAAGTAAACGAACACTTACAAACCAAGGCGCAACACATTTTTGCCATTGGAGACGTCGTTCGAGGTGCTATGCTTGCGCACAAAGCGGAAGAAGAAGGCGTTTTTGTTGCGGAATATATCGCTGGACAAAAACCACACATCAATTATAATTTAATTCCAGGTGTTGTTTATACTTGGCCAGAAATTGCAGCAGTGGGAAAAACGGAAGAAGAATTGAAAGCGGCTGGAGTAGCATTTAAAGTTGGGAATTTCCCTATAAAAGCACTGGGTCGTGCTCGTGCAAGTATGGACACTAGCGGGTTTATAAAAATTCTTGCTGATGAAAAAACGGATGAAGTACTCGGCGTTCATATGATTGCACCACGTGCTGCCGATTTAATCATGGAAGCTGTCACTGCAATGGAATACCGTGCTTCAGCAGAGGATATCGCGCGCATTTGTCATGGACACCCTACCTACTCCGAGGCAATGAAGGAAGCAGCGTTGGCTGCAACTGAAAACCGCGCGCTGCACATTTAAGCGTCAGGCTGAAAAGGCATCAACGATGTGTTCAATGTTTGTTTGATGCGAATTGTGAACAATCGAAACAATATCGAATCGTATGTTGTTGTTTAACTGATGGGCCTGAACATATTGGTCCGCTACAGTAATGATTTGGCGCTGCTTGGTTTTAGATACTGCCTGCCAAGGTTCTCCCATTAAATTCGTGCTACGGGCTTTCACTTCGACGATGACAATTTCGTCTTGATCTTTCAAAATTAAATCTACTTCGAACTTTTTGAAACGAATGTTTCGATCAATAAAACGATATCCTTTGCGCCTTAAATAATCTAACGCTTCATTCTCCCCCCATGTACCCAACGCTTCTTTTGTCATAG
>JBEEIV010000145.1:0-9629 GCA_041169645.1 Bacteroidota bacterium | reverse complement strand
GGATTAAAAAGCACAAATGGATCTGTATTGATGGAAAAGTAAGCATGCTTTGGACGGTATTCAATGTTTCCACCAAAAACATACAAGTTACTGCCTTGATTTGGCAAAATTCCCATTTTTAAACCTGTAAAAAATTCTTGTGAGTGCGCATAATATGACAAATAAAGAAACAGAGATAACCACAGTATTATGCTTTTTCCTCCGGTGTTTGTGGGTTTTTTGTTTTTCATATTACTAATTCATTTGGGGGCACTGTTTCAAAAAGAAGAAATCTAATACAACTCCAAAATAATCAAAAGTTTTCATTTTCATATTTTACTTGAAATATATATCGAGTATTAGTTATGGTCAATGTTGATATTCATAATCATAGTAATTTTCGATTAACCTCAAGATTAGAAATGAAAAAAAAACAATGGAGTAGGATATTTTCCATCCATGTTCATTTTATTTTACCGCTATTCCATAGCTGATGTATTTCCAATTTTCAGGACAAACCCTGTTCAAAACGATTTCGTCAATTTTAGAAAGTACATTCCGTTGACTTTCATTTCTCCCAAAAGATGCAAGAACGCCAGTGGTATTCAATTGATGTGATGAAAAATCCGATAGAAATTCGTTCATTTCTTTTAGGGAAACATATCTCCAAGCATTTCCCCATTTGACAAATCGTTTCCTCATAAACCGGTGAAAAGGGGATGCGATGAGATTTTCTGCAAATAAAAGTTTTCCTCCTGGTTTCAGTGCTTTGTAGATTTCTTTGAATACCTTTTGTTGAATTTCATAATTATTATCTCTTCCTATTCCTCCTATAATCGATTTGAAAACGATGATGTCAAAATGATTTTCATAAGGAATATTCGTGGCGTCAATATCTTGGTATGTAATGAAGGAAGAAACACCGTGTTTTAGGTGAAGTTTTTCGGCGGTGCCTTTCACATCTTTTAAATCAGAACATACAGTCTGCTTATCTTTTAATGCCAGCCAAAGCGATAATCCTCCTTCGTGTCCACCAAGTTCAAGTCCATTTTCAACGTTGTTCCAATCAACTTGGTCTTCCCAAAATGTGAGGGCTTTTGACCATGATCTAATGTCCCATTGT
The DNA here is from genome assembly GCA_041169645.1 of Bacteroidota bacterium. Classification (GTDB taxonomy): domain Bacteria; phylum Bacteroidota; class Bacteroidia; order Flavobacteriales_D; family Crocinitomicaceae; genus UBA952. Next base: position 8,527 of record JBEEIV010000145.1, on the reverse strand, counting down.
ATGATGTCTTTTTGTAATTCTTTTGTCATTTAGGTATGTAATTTATCGCCATTTATCGTTTTTATACTAATCGGTTTATGGCTTCGTTTTTCGATTTTTTGATTCACTTTTCGTCTGTCAATGTAATCATTTTTCAAGAATATATGTGGTGCTCACAAGTTTGGATAATTCACTCACTTCTTATATAACATCTTCTTCATCCTGCTCAATGACTCCGGTAAAATCCCCAAATACGAAGCAATTTGATGCTGTGGAACGAGTTGTTCGATGCCCGGATGACGTTGAATCAATTCCAAGAAGCGCTGTTCTGCACTTGCGGAAATGGTTAAGAGGAATCTTTTTTGGAGGACAGCCAAAGTTCGTTGAGCCATGATTCTGAAAAGTCGCTCTAGTGGTGGAACTTGAATGAAAAGCCATTCCAAATCATCCTTAGTAAAGGAAAGAATTGAACTGTCTTCCATCGCTTGGATGTTCATGTTTGTTTTTTCTTGACTGTGGAAAGAGGCAATGTCTCCTACCCACCAATCTTTGAATCCAAAATACAAAACATGTTCGGAAGCTTTTTGATCGATGAAAAAAACGCGAAAGGTTCCTTCTACAATGAATCCCTGCGAATAACATTCGTCGCCTTCTCGCAAGAAAAATTCCTTACGCTTTAACTTCTGTAAATGAAAACGACTTTTAATCAAAGCCTCGTGTTCAGGTGTAATGCTGATTTTATCCTTGATGTAATCAATCAGTTGTTGGTGTGCAATTTCTTCTGTCATGACTAGTTTCTTGGTAAATTCATACGGATGCGCCATTCTTTAGGGTGTGAGTTGTTAAATCGATTCCCCAAATGTTTGATGATGCCAATCTGTTGTCCATCATAACTAAGTAAGGTGTAGCCTTGTTTTCCTTCGAGTGAAAAGGTGTCTCCGTGTAAATAGTGTAAGGCTTCTTGTCGGCTTAATTCGATGGTCGGTAAATTCGGATGTAAGGAAAAGTTCAAGGCCAACTCTATTTCCAACTGCCATCCTTTGCGTTGCTCGATGGCGATGTGTGTACCGCGTTTCATCCAATGCAGGACATTGCTGATCTCATCGTAATGTTGCACGCAAAATGGCGTCGATGCGTAAATGTTTTCGTCGTTTTTGAAAAATGTATGCGGGAAATCTGCTTCGATGCTCAAAGGAAGTTCACTTTCGTTCAAAGTGGGAATTCTACCTGATTTTCGCTTGTTTTGACCAGAAAACTCTTTTTTCTGAAGTAAAACAGCATAAAACCCTTCGCTTTTGGCAATTCCTGGGATAAAATGAAAACCAAAATGATTTACATCCGGAATGAGTCCCTCGAAAAATGGAATCGGAACAATTTCTGCTTCGTGTTCTTCGAGAAATGCGGCAATACATGCTTCGTTTTCTGCTGGATTAAAGGTGCATGTCGAGTAGAGTAGGTAGCCATCTTCTTTCAAGCTTGGCCAGACAGAATCTAGAATGTCTGCTTGACGAACGGCACAATGTGCTGCACTCTCTAAGCTCCATTCCAATCGTGCATTTGGATCCTTACGGAACATTCCCTCACCGGAACAAGGCGCATCCACCAAAATGAAATCAAAGTAAGAGTGTAGATTTTCAAAGTCTGCGGGTGCGTTGTTGCTTACGAACGTATTTGAAAAGCCCCATTTTGTGAGTGTTTCTGCAAGTATGTATGACCTCGAACGGATGATTTCATTTGAAATCAACATGCCGCGGTTGTTCAGGTAACTTGCCAATAAGGTGCTTTTTCCTCCGGGAGCGGCACACAAATCCAGTAAAATGGGATCCTCTGGCAGTGAAATACTTCGGATAATCGCATCGATGTACATGGATCCTGCTTCCTGAGGGTAGTAGGTTCCAGCGTGAAAAAGTGGGTCCAACGTAAAAGATGGACGTTGGGATAAATACCGTCCTTTCTCACACCATGGAACAACTGCTGCATCTTCAAATTGCGCGGATTTCTTCCCTGGATTTAATCGAATGGAAATGGGGGATTCTGAGTCCAGCGCTTGAAGTAGCGGTGTTTGAGAAAGTGGGCCTTTTTCAATCCGTTCAATAAAGTCTTTAGGCAATGGAATCATGGATACGAATTTACCAATTTATGTTGAAGTCGATTCGAAGAATTTCCCTTGATTCGTTTTTGGCAATGGCGCGACGGTCAATGCAATAACCAATGCAAGCGAGTATTTTCTCATCATCGCATAGAACAAACTGCTGTTTTTTTTCACTGTGTTGAACCTTAGCATCCTTGAGTATATCGGAAATCAACTTGGATCCGTTCAATCCGATTGGATAAATTCGATCGCCAATTTTCCAGGGTCGAACGTGAAGTATTCCATTTAAGTGATCTGCGTCGAGGTACAATACGTGTTTAGAGAAGTTTGCTGGGAGTCTGGTGACTTTTTCGATGTGAAATTCTGGCATGCGAACAGGTTCGCTCGATGCACGAATGAAGCGCAAGCTTTCTCGTTCTCGAATGACTGCGTGATACAAGCCAGATTCCGTATTTCTCCACGTTATTTTTTTGCCGGTTTCAGCAGAAATCAAAGCGAGAAAAGCATCCAAGTGAGCTGTTGGAATTCCTATTCTTTTTATAAGTTCAATTGATTGATAATCATGTAATTGAATAATATCACTTAATGTAATAGTGCCTGTATTTTTAAGCGATTCTATTAGAATAGATAAGGTGCTTTCAAAATCGGTTAAGTGTTCTTGAAAAAGCTGTTGTAAATACAACACGGAATCGCGCAACGTGGGGATTTCTTTTTGCAGTTCTGGTAATCGTTTTAGTCGAAGTGCATTTCGTTGGTAGGTGGTTTTCTGGTTACTGGAATCTTCGCGCCATTTCAGTGAAATCGATTTTGCGTAGGTACTTAATTCTTTTTTTGAATAGGGGAGTAATGGGCGTAAAATTCGTCCGTTTTCTGCGCGCATGCCTTTAAGTCCCGACATTCCCGAGCCGCGAAATAATTGCAACCAAAAGGTTTCAAATTGATCATCTTGATGATGTGCGACAAGCAAGCGTGCTTGTGGAATTTCTTCTAAATGTTGCTTAAAAAAAGCGTAGCGTTCATCCCGCGCAAGTTGTTGAAGGTTTCCGCCGTATTTGAGTTTGTCTGACAATTGGATACTATGCACCATGCATGGGATTCCTTTGGTGTGACAATATGCTTGAACAAATGCTTGGTCCGCTTCACTTTCTTCGCCGCGTAAGTGGTAATTAACATGTAGAACAGTTAGGTTGGAGTTAAGTCCACTGACCAGTTCTAATAACAACATCGAGTCCATTCCGCCACTAACGGCAATAAAGTAATGCGCGGCATCATACTGCGATAGAAACGAAGCGATTTCTTGCTGTAGCTTATTCGGCATACATGCCATTTAAGATTTTTTGAACCTTGGTTTGGCACTCTTCAAATTCTTTCTCTGGATCGGATAAAATCGTAATGGCTCCACCTACGGAACAGGAGAGGTATTTTTGCGCGCGGTTGTAGATCAAACTGCGAATGACCACATTGAAATCGAAATCCCCTGATGGACTAATGTAGCCAATGGATCCAGAATAGATTCCCCGATTAAAATCCTCGGTTTCATCGATGATTTTCATGGCTTCAATCTTCGGTGCGCCGGTCATACTTCCCATCGGAAAACTCGCGTTTAATGTTTCCAAGAAGCTCACTTCGCTTGAAACTTCACATTCGACCGTCGAAATCATTTGGTGTACTGTTTCAAAAGTGTGTATTCCGCAAAGTTCACTTACTTTAACGCTTCCCTTTTTCGCGATTCGAGATAGGTCATTCCTGACCAAATCTACAATCATGACGTTTTCTGCTCGTTCCTTTGGGTCGTTTTGCAATTGATTTTTCAGTGCTTCATCCAAGCTGGGATTTGCTCCCCTTGGAGCTGTTCCCTTAATCGGTTGAGAGATGAGTTTGTTTCCGGTTTTCTTCAAATACCTTTCCGGACTGCCACAAAATACAACGTGTTCATCTGTTTGTAGAAAGCTGGAAAAAGGAGCTTTAGTAATTTGATTTAACTTAAAGTAGGTGTCCAGCGGGTAATCAATAGCAACATTTTCGGCGTAGAATTCTTGGCAATAATTCACTTCATAAATATCGCCTCGCTGAATGTATTCTTTGAGCTTTTTCACTTGTTCAATATAGCGTTCTTTCGAGGTTCGCGGCTTGAATTGATATGGGAAAGGGTGAAAGTTATGATCGATTTCTTCCTCCATGAAATAATCCAAAAAGGCAAAGGAATCTTCGTTTTGCTCTCCTTGTAAATATTCGAATTTTTCTTTCTCTAAATGGATGACATATTGAGGGACCCAAAAGTGGGCGAGGGGATAATCGGTTCGATCAGTGTGCCGAGATTGCAGAGATTCGAATTCATTTTTCAGTTCATATGACAATGACCCCATGAGGTAAGAACCTTTGTTTTGATCAATGTATTGCTGCAAAAGCACTGGAGATTCTCCTTTTTTGAGAATAAATTCACTTTGAATACCGAAAGAAAGTAATCCGGTTCCATCGTTACTGTTCAAAAAACAAATATTTCCCCATTTTTTCATGATGCAAAATTACAAGGAATTGTTGTCTAAATAGATGGAAAGATGAGATTCTTCAAACACTTTTGTTTTTAAGTTGTTAATTTTGTATCCTGATGTCGTAGTACAAGCGCGTGCGACCTAAAAAATAGTAAAATCCCCATGTGGAATATGAAATTTCTTCTCTCCTTTATTTTTCTTTTCTTAGCCTCACTATCCTTCACACAAACGAAGGTAACGTTGAGTGGTTACATCACTGATTCAAAAGATGGTGAAGCAATGACAGACGTTAAAGTCTATATTCCTTCCCTGAAACTGGGTGCATTAACTAATAACTACGGTTTCTATTCTTTGACGGTTGTTCCGGGAAAATACCAAGTGGAATTTCGTTCCGTGACCTATGGATCTGAAATAAAAGAAATCGATTTAAATCAAAGTCAAGTTGTTTCGGTCGAACTAGGCTCCAAAGTGACTGATGTGAATGAGGTGGTAGTTAACATGAAAAAAACGGAGAATGTAACATCCACCAAAATGGGACAGATTGAACTTCAAATGGACCAGGTTAAAACGCTTCCAGCTTTTATGGGAGAGGTGGATATCATCAAAACCATTCAGTTACTACCAGGAGTTTCCTCTGTTTCCGAGGGTGGACAAGGGTTTTATGTTAGAGGAGGTGGTCCAGATCAAAACTTAGTACTGCTTGACGAAGGTGTTGTTTACAATGCCGCTCACTTGTTTGGTTTTTTCTCCGTTTTTAATGCGGATGCCGTCAAATCAGTTAACCTTATCAAAGGAGGAATGCCTGCCAATTTTGGAGGAAGAATGTCCTCCGTGTTAGAGGTGAATATGAATGAAGGCAACATGAAGCGACTCAAAGTAACCGGTGGAATAGGCGCCATTTCTTCTCGTTTAACCTTAGAAGGACCCTTGAAAAAGGACAAAGGATCCTTCATCGTCTCTGGAAGAAGGACTTACATTGATGTGTTGATGAAGGCAGCGATTTCCAACACTTCTCCATTTGCCGGTTCTTCCTACTTCTTTTATGACTTCAATGCTAAATTGAATTATAAATTATCCGCAAAAGACCGGATTTTCTTAAGTGGTTATTACGGTAAAGATGTATTTAATTTCGCTGATAAAAAAGGTGGATTTGGCGCAAATATGCCCTGGGGAAATGGTATTGCAGCATTAAGGTGGAACCATTTATTTTCGGATAAATTATTCATGAATCTGACCACCACTTATTCTGATTACATGTTTAAATTTGGTTCACAACAAGATGAATTTCGATTTGAATTAGCTTCAGGAATTAGGGACATTGGTGCCAAAGTGGATTTTTCGTATTTCCCAAATCCAATTCACCGAATAAAATGGGGTGCGGATTATAAGTACCATACCTTTACCCCGACCAGTGTTACGGCACAAAATGACACAACGGTTTTCGACACAGGAGCTGCACAAAAACTCTATTCCCATGAAATGGCTGCATACGTATTGGATGAATTCGATATCAATGATCAATTGCGTTTTAATGTTGGATTGCGATACAGTGCGTTTGCACATGTAGGACCTTTTACACGCTATATAAAAGGAGATGGAATCAGTACACAGGACACTACAATTCAATATAATCGAGGCGATTTAATCAAGTTTTACCACGGATTAGAACCTCGTGTTTCCATGCGATGGTTATTACCGGACAATAGTTCGATCAAAGCAGGATATGCGTATAATTATCAATATGTGCATTTAACTTCTTTGAGTGCAGTTTCTCTTCCAACCGATATTTGGTTTCCAACTACCGATATTGCAAAGCCCGAAAAAGGTTGGCAAGGTTCGGTTGGTTATTTTAGAAACTTCTTCAACGACAAATTTGAAAGTTCCGTTGAATTGTATTACAAGGGCATGAAAAATTTGATTGAATTCAAAGAAGGAGCTTTACCTGGTGATAACGTAAGTGATAATACGGATAATCTTTTGGTATTTGGACAAGGTTGGGCTTATGGGATTGAATTCTATTTCAAAAAAGCGGTTGGTCGATATACAGGATGGGTAGGATATACCTGGGCAAAAACAGAGCGAAAGTTTCCAGATATTAATGAAGGAAATATTTATCCGGCTAAATACGATCGTCGTCACGATTTAAGTTTGGTTGGCACCTATAAGCTAAATGACCGATGGACGTTTAGTGCAAGTTTTATTTATGCAACAGGTAATACCTTAACGCTCCCAAGTTCTTGGTATGTGCAGGAACAAAATTTGTTATTCAACTATGGCGCAAGAAATTCTACACGGATGTCTCCATATCACCGCTTGGATTTGTCAGCGACCTTGTATAGTAAAGCATATAAGACAAAAACAGATCCAGCTACCGGAAAAGAAATTGAAGTAAAAAAAAGGTACCGAAGCAATTGGTCCTTTTCGATCTACAACGTCTATAACCGCATGAATCCATTCTTTTTATATGTGGATAACGATGGAGATTTCCTAGCAGGAAATTTCAAATTAACTGTAAAACAAGTCTCATTATTTCCAATAATACCTAGCGCAACATGGAATTTCGAATTTTAATCCCCCTTTTTACTCTGTCGATTTTACTGTTAAACCTGGTTTCTTGCACAAAAGAGGTACAAATTGATATTCCAGGATATAAAGATCAAATGGTCATTGATGGGAGCATTGAAACAGGTCAACCAGCCATCGTTTTTTTAAGTAAAACCAATAACGTTTACTCTGAAACGAATTTCCAAGCATATTTGAATGGATTTATTTCAGGAGCAACGGTTGTTATTTCAGATGGCACAACAACCGATACATTGACGGAAATATGTTCGGATAATTTGCCTCCAGGAACGGAAGAGATTGCAGCGGCATTTTTTGGAATCCCAGTGGAGCAGCTGGCGAACTTTCACTTGTGTGCGTATGTGTCACTCGGGATGATAGGTCAGGTGGGGAAAACATATTCATTGAAAGTGATTCATAATGGTTCCGAATACAATGCAACCACTCAAATTTCCCAACCTACGCCGTTAGATTCCCTTTTCTGGAAACCTGAAGGTGCATTTACGGATCGAGGATTCTCCTGGGCGAAATTAAGTGATCCGATGGCAAATAACGATGCCTATTGCTGGCAGGTGAAATACATTGGAATGCCGAATTTTAAAAAAACATTTAATCCATTTTTTAACGATAAATTTTTTAATGGAAAAACGTTTGAGTTTGCCTATGAAAATCCAATGAGCTTTGACGATCCAATGCTGGATCCGTCATACAGAGGGTATTTCAAATCGGGTGATACCATTGTGGTGAAATTGTCCAAAATTGGTAAGGCAGAGTACAATTTCTTTGAGAAGAAATACAATCAAATTTATTCTGGCGGAAACCCTTTTTCTACACCAACGAACGTACCAACAAACATCCAAGGCGGAGCTTTAGGAGTTTGGGTTGGATATGCTCCGTGGTTTGACACGTTGGTGTGTCAGTAGTTCGCTTGAAATATTTGCTAATTTGATTTCGTTAAATTCAATTTTTAGAAAATCAACTATTTTTGATGCATAGTTGTCGATTCTATGAAGTTAACATTCTTTTTATTCCTGTTTCTTTTTGTTTTTGCTTCTTGTGGTAATTCTGGAAGTTCCGGTGATGATGAATTTTTCATTGAAGGTCAGACTGAAGAAGGTTTTGAAGATGGAACGTATTGTGCGGATGTAACTTATCATAATCCGAATACCGGAACTGAGCATACTTATACATTGGAGGTTGAAGTGTACAATAATGAAGTAACGCAAATCAATTGGTCGAATGGAGGCTGGCTTGATGAAGATCATTTTTCAGCAGAGCAACTCGATTCAAATGGTTCGTGTTCCTTTACAAGTGATAAAGGGTACGAGTATACTATTCAAATTACTGGTCGAAATTGTGATTTTACCGATGAGTCATCTATTGAAAATGATGTTCAAGAGGA
>JBEEIV010000144.1:0-2622 GCA_041169645.1 Bacteroidota bacterium | reverse complement strand
ACTCCGCGAAATTTTTTGACCATTACCATCCAAATAATGCGTGGAATCACCCTCCATGACCTCGTATACCCCAGGATGAAGCATCACTATATCATCGTAAATCAAGGGGAAAATGATTTTTCCTTGTCGATCAATCACACCAAATTTAGATTCCTTTTGTACAATGGAACGATTCTGCGTGAATTCAGACATTTCATCAAATTGAAAGGGAATGACCACTTGATTTTTTTTATCAATCAATCCAAACAATTCGTTTTTCGACACCACTGCCAATCCATCTTGAAAAGCATACGCTTCGTTATACTCTGCCGAAATCACTAATTCTCCTTTCACATTCATATAGCCGAACTTACCCTGCTTGGTTACTGGGAAAAGATTCATTTGAAACAAATCTAAGTCAACCGCCAGTTCCTGCATAAAAGGATAATCTGGAAACTCCCGTTGAAAGGCAGCATATTTTTCCACCGAATATTCTTTTAAATACAGCTGATAGACATAGCGCCACGCTTCATTTACATAAGGACTCGTTGGAAAGGCTCTCGCAAATTGAACGTATTCCTGCAGCGAATGATTCAATGTACTTAAGCGGTAAATTTCTTTAACTGCCTCCATGAGGTGTTTATTTTTCGGACAGTTTTCATAAAAGAAGGTAAATGACGCTAGATCACCTGCAGCCGTTAATTCGGCATATTCTAAATCGTCGTACAGCATTTGTGCGTCTGCAATAAAGGATGATTCAGGAAGGGTATCCATGTAGTTTTTTAAAGCTTGCGAACTATTTTTTTTCTTAGCGATTTCAAACGCTAATTGGTCTCTTAAGTAAATAACCGTATTTAATGAACTGTAATGAGGATGAACGCGAATGAATTGATTCCAGGCATGTACAGATGGTTGCATTTCGATGGATTCAAAGCACAATTGACTGACTGATTGTTTTTGCATATCAATCGTATTTCGATCAAAGGAAAAATCTGTCTTCCACGCCAATTTCAATTTTTCTGGGACAGCAGCCCATGACGTATCAGACATGAACATGTAGTAATAAGCGCTATCCAAATTTCGATAATCCTTTGTACAATATAATTGTGACAAACCACAAGATGCCACACACGTACTTTTTTTCAATCCTTTGCGGAATTGTGTCTCGGCTATACCAAAATTCTTTTTTTGTAGTTCTTCAAATCCTTTTTCGATCGTTTTTTGTCCAAAGGAAACGCAAGACAAAATCAAGCTCATACAAACCATCAGAAAGAGCGGCTTCCGAACAAATACAATCCTTACAAGACTTGATTTAACGTGCATGTTTCAATGCTGATGGAATGATGCAAACGGGAATTGGTTCCATTTTATGCTTATTCGCTTGATGGAATCCCTGATAAATACGCAAAACTTCTTTTTCTCTAACAGAAAGCAATTCAGTATCTCCTCTGAAATCCATCGCCCATTCGAGCTCTGGATAACTTGCTCCAATCTGATCTTCATCACTCCTACCATCTTCCCAAAGTCCATCTGTTGGCGCAGCATTTAAAATGGATGACACAACCTGAACCGATTCTGCCAATTTAAAAACTTCTGTTTTGGTCAAATCTGCGATGGGACTTACATCCACGCCTCCATCACCATATTTCGTAAAGAAGCCCACACCGAAATCCTCCACACGGTTTCCTGTTCCAGCAACCAAGCAACGATTCGCTTGACCAATGGCATATAATGTCATCATGCGCAACCTTGCTCTTGAATTAGCCATTGCCAATGCTTCTTTTTCCGTTTCAAACGGCATAAGCGCTTCAAATCCTGAAAAAACATCTGTTAAAGGAATTTCAAATGAACGAACATTTGAAAAACGCTTGGTCAAATCTTGAATGTGTTCTTGAGCTCGTTGATATTCGGCCGCAGTTTGACGAATGGGCATATTTAACAAAATAACATCAAGTCCTGTCATGGCGCAAAGTGTAGATGTTAGCGCAGAATCAACACCACCTGAAACACCAATAATGTATCCTTCTACCCTGGCCTTTTGTTGATATGCTTTTAACCAAGAAACAATATGAGCGACAATTGGATTCAATTAGAACAAGATTGAAAATTTCAAAATCAACTGATTTTGTGTGGATTTGTTTGAAAAATAAACTTTGTTGCTCGAAGCATCCTGAATAAACAAAGTCGATTTCATTTTATCCGTACGGTCTATGAATAAGGGAACGAATCCATAATAATAACCCAGTTCTGCTTTTAAAACGGTTGATCCAGAAAAATTCCATTCAGCACCTCCCGAAAAACCAATGTTTGAATTAAAAAACAATAATTCACCTTTGGATTTCATATCGATATTATCCTTGTTTTCCCATTGAGGCAATGGATCATTTAGGTTATCTAAAGTAAATCCTTTGTCATTGATTTTGTTCGAGACGAGCAATCGATTGCGCAGTCCGAAATTGGCGAAATAGCGAAAATCTCCAATGAACTCCGTTCTAAAATTCAAATAAATGGGTAAACTGATGTAAATTGGATTATAGGTGCGCTCACTTAAGAGAAAGTACTTATCCGTTGTGGCAACTGTTTCTTTTTCCGTTTTAATTACTTTATCCGTGTAGCGGTAAAAAACATTCTCATTTTCTTTTT
>JBEEIV010000143.1:0-3275 GCA_041169645.1 Bacteroidota bacterium | reverse complement strand
AAATTCCTGGAGTGTGAATTTGATTCGGATCTAAGGTTCCAGCTGGAACAAGCTCCTCGACTTCTGCTATGGTAATTTTTCCGGCCATTGCCATCATTGGATTGAAATTTCGTGCAGCAGCTTTATAGATTAAATTTCCTTCCGTATCTCCTTTCCATGCTTTTACAATGGCGAAATCGGCTGTTAATGCATGTTCTAAGATGTGTGGTTTTCCATTAAAAACGCGTACTTCTTTTCCTTCTGCTACTTCCGTTCCATATCCAGCTGGCGTAAAAAATGCCGGAATTCCTGCTCCACCAGCACGACAACGTTCGGCTAAACTCCCTTGTGGAATGAGGTCTACTTCTAATTCTCCGCTTAACATTTGGCGTTCAAATTCATCGTTTTCACCTACATAAGAGCTGATCATCTTTTTTACTTGCTTTTGTTGAAGCATAAGTCCAATACCGAAATCATCTACTCCGGCATTATTACTGATACAGGTTAGGTTTTTCTTTCCCATTTTCACCAATTGTCCAATAGAATTTTCAGGAATTCCACACAGTCCAAATCCACCAAGCATTAGGGTCATTCCATCTTCAATGCCAACTAACGCCTCTTCAACGTTTTTTACTACTTTGTTCATGTGTTAAAATTCAAATGGTACTTCAGATTCATCCACCGTTTCAGGTTTTGGCGCGTCCACACAATCATAGGCCGTTGCGTCGTAATCATCTGGAGGGAGAAAATCTCGGGTGGATAAGCCAATAGGATCTTTGTAAACACGTTGCATGTAATACCCGTAAATAGGTAATGCCATACGTGCACCTTGACCCCAATTCATGCTTTGGAAACGTACAGAACGGTCTTCGGCACCCACCCAAACTCCAGTTACAAGTTCTGGTGTGATACCAATAAACCAACCATCTGAATTATTTTGCGTTGTTCCAGTTTTACCAGCTGTAGGAGCGGTGATTCCACCCCAACTTCTACCACTGCGCAAACTTGCACCTGTTCCACTCTGAATTACCCCTTTCATCATTTTCAAGATTTCATAAGCAACAGTGGAATTTATGGCTTGTTCGCGGTGTTCGGTTGCACTATAGATTACCTTTCCATTACGGTCTGTAATACGTTCAATGGTTGTTGGACGCACGTAGATTCCATTATTAGGGAAAATACATTGTGCTGCCACTAATTGATAGAGTGAAAGGTCCATACTACCCAAACACATGGATGGAACAACATCGTTTTTATTTAATTCAATTTCTGTTTTTCGGAGCAACTTTTCAATTTGGAAAGGCCCCCCCGTTTTTTGCACAGGATTAAATGCCCCCATTCGAGCCATAACGGCAACGGTTGTTGGATTCGATGATTGGGCAAGTCCATCTTTCACAGAACCCGCCGCATGTCCTTGCGGACAATATTTTCCAACCACTTTATTTCGATCATTCACCAAATCCACACAATATTCTCCTGGTGAAAACGTGGTGCAAGGATTCACAACTTTCATAGACAAAGCCGCAGCGTAAACGAAGGGTTTGATTGTTGAACCTACTTGTCTTTTCCCTTGACGAACGTGATCGTATCCGAAATGTTTAAAATTCACACCTCCAACCCACGCACGCACAAATCCGGTTGTTGGGTCCATAGAGAGAAGTCCAGCGTGAAGGAATGATTTATAATAACGTATCGAATCGTTCGGCGTCATCACCGTATCTTTTTCTCCCTTCCATGAAAAGACCGTCATATTTACAGGAGTATTGAAACTTTCTTTGATTTCAGCCTCAGTGTATCCAGCTAAGGTCATATTTTGGAAACGAGCGGATGATGTACGTGCTGACTCCATGATTTGGTTCACCATTTTCTTTTCAATGGAATTAGCGAAAGGGAAATTCTTTAGTCGACGATTGTTTATGTCGAATTGAGGTTGCAGGTCATCCTTTAAATGTCGTTCAACTGCATATTCTGCGTGGCGCTGGAGGGAAGGATTTAATGTCGTGTAAATTTTTAATCCATCTCCGTAAATATCGTAGGGATTTCCATCTTCGCGCAAATACTTAAACGTTCCATCTTCGTTTTTGGACATCAAAATTTCAGTAACCTCTTTTCGCAATGATTCCCTGAAATAAGGAGCCATTCCTTCTTTGTGATCCAAAGATTTAAAATGAACCGTAATAGGCATTCCTTTCAATCGATCATATTCTTCTTGCGTGATTTGAGTTCGAAGTCCCTCGTTGCCGGATTGACTGTTTTTCAACCATTGAAAAAGCACTTGATTTCGGCGAGAGATGGAACGAATTGAATCTTCTGCACGTAATTCTGCCATCTGAGCAGCGGTTACATTTTCAGGGGAAATACCTGCACGGTCCGCAGCTTTTTTTCGGTAATTTTTAATGGTGTACTTGTACGGGTTGAATAAATCTGGATTTTTACACATCCCAACTAATACAGCAGCCTCTAATTTTGTTAAATCCTTTGGACTTTTATCAAAGTAAACACGCGAAGCATTTTCAATTCCAACTGCATTGTAGAGAAAATCGAACTGATTCAGGTACATCGTAATGATTTCTTCCTTGGTAAAGCGCTCTTCTAGTCGTTTGGCTATGATGTTTTCACGCGCTTTTTCATTTAAACGACGGAATTTCCCAAATATACCACCCGTTGGCAGGTCCAAACTTTCTCCGTTTGCTCTAGCCAATTCTTCTAGTTGACGGTTTCTGAGTGTAAACAATAATTTCGCCAGCTGTTGGGTGATGGTGGAGGCTCCACCTTTTCTTCCTAAACTCATGAATGAGCGAGCCAGACCTTTGAAATCAACGCCAGAATGGGTATAGAACCGCTCATCTTCTGTTGAAATCAAGGCATCAAACACAAAAGGAGAGATTTCTCGGTATTTCACGCTTGTCCGATTAACTTGCCAAAAGCGACCGATAATCGTATCCTCTTTTACATTTTTTTTAGCGATGATGAGTGATGCTTGTAGTTCCGGTGGATTATCTAACATGGAAACTGGCGGCAGTAAACTTTCAGATTGCAATAGTAAAAGTGCCGTAACCAAAACAAAAGGAATGAGGGAAAAAGCCCAAAAAATCCGAGTGAATTTTTTCTTGTCTTCTGCTGACATTTTCTCTTGATCATTAAAACTTTTCATAGTATCAAATTTAGCGACAATTATCTTAAGACATCTTTTCGTTGACTATCCAATTTTAACAAGATGAACATCATCATACAAAAGGACATCATGGAGGAACCTCCGTAACTAAAGAAAGGTAATGGAATACCAATCACAGGAG
>JBEEIV010000142.1:0-3123 GCA_041169645.1 Bacteroidota bacterium | reverse complement strand
TTCCCTGAAACACGCAAAAGCAGCCCAGATGGTCATTCCTTTCACTACTTCCTCGAAGGTCAAGGCTTCTTTTGGAAGAAATGCTGCACCTGCATCTCCTTTGCTGTTTTTTCGTTGAACGGCAGCATGAATGGTGTAAAATGGATTCGTTGATTCAACAGGAAAATCGGTTCCAACCGCTAGCATCCCAAATTGATTCAATAAACTCTTGTAGGCATATGCACCATTCAATCGATCTTTACCCAATCGTTTTTCTGCCCACCTTGAATCACTTGTTGCATGCGTTGGTTGAACGGAAGGAAAAACGGCAAATTCCGCAAATTTCGCAAAATCTATCGGGTCAATCACCTGAGCATGCTCTATACGGAAACGGTGATCTGGATTACGCAGAAAAGCATTTTTATAAATTGACAAAACAATGGCGTTGGCAGAATCGCCTATTCCGTGCGTGTTCATCTGATATCCATACTTCAAGCAAAATGAAGCAAGCTTTTTCATTTCTTCAATAGGTGTCACCAAGGAACCATGAGCATGAGGGTCATCCGAATACGGTTTTTTCAAAAGTGCTCCACGCGAACCCAATGAACCATCCGCAAATACCTTGAAACTACGAATGTGTAAATTTCTATACCTGTATGGGCCATGTTTCATGGCAAACATTTGATTTTCTTTCGAATTCAACAACATGGCATATACGTCCAATTTTAGTTTTCCACTTTTCACCATGGACTGAAACATTGCGATGTGCTTGTTTTCAATTCCGGCTTCATGTACACCCGTTATTCCATATTGAAATAACTCATCTTGGATTTCCAGGATGGCCGATTTAAGCTGTTTGAGGCTGTATTTCGGTAAAAGCTGAACTACTCGGTTCATGGCATTATCAATCAGCAACCCACTTGGCACGCCATCCTCTAAACAAATCTTCCCTCCGTCAAACTGCACATCCAAAACATTCGACCTTTTTAACAAATAGTCATTCACCAAAGCGGCGTGTCCGTCAACTCGGAATAAGCACACAGGAATGTTTTTAAATTGTTGGGATAATTTTTTATTATTTGGCATTGAATCAGTACCCCACAACGATTGGTCCCATCCGTTTCCGATGATGAATTTATTTGGAGATTTAGCATAGTACTTTTCACATCGATAGATCACTTCATCCATGGATTTAGCACCCGTTAAATCGACGCCTAATTTCTGATTAGCATACATTAATAAATGTCCGTGTGCATCGGTTAATCCGGGGTAAACATCCTTTCCTAATGCATCAATTTCTTCATCGCAACGGTATTTATTCAAAATTTGTCGTTCCGGACCAAGCTCCACAATCTCCCCATCACGAATGGCCATGGCTTCGTGAACGGAATTGGCATCATCCATTGAATGAATTTTGGCATTGTGAATGATCAAATCTACTTTTTGTCCTTTCATACAAGAGAACAAAAGCATGAACATGCAAAGCGGAAGAAACAAACGATTAAACATGAGTACTTTATTAGAATGGATATCCAATACCAAAATTCAAGTAATTCGGAAGGAAGGGTTTGGGCATTATTTTTTTGACTTGGTCTAAGTTCATATTAAAGTAGTCCATTCCTTCTTGGTAGTAGGTTTCACGTGCTCCCATGTCTTGAAATACCCATTTGGCTCCTTTTGCATAAGCTGGATTATACATCGGGAAACCAACATCCAAGCGAATGATAAAATACTCCAGATCCAAACGTATCCCTAGGCCGGAGGAGATAGCAATTTGAGGAATAAAGGTATTCCAATGAAACTGACTCCCTAACCTACTTTGATCTTGTCGGTAAGTCCAAACATTTCCAAAATCCGTGAAAAGAGCTCCTTTCAACGTTGAACCCAAACTAAAACGGTATTCCAACGAGCCTGCAAAACGAATGTCGGCAATTTGCGTTGCTAAGCGGTTTGTATCCAAATGAAATTTATAGGCTCCAGGTCCAAGTGCGCGTGCCCTCCAACCTCTATTATCATTCGAACCACCACCGAAGAAACTATAATCATACGGCATGGAAGTAGCCGAGTTTTTGTAAGGTAAACCTGCGCCAGCGGATAATTTCATGTGTATCGAGGATCCCGATAAAATACGCTTACTGACAATGAGTTGATTGTCCAAACGAACAAACTGAGAATAGGGCTGATTTTTAAGTAAATACTGACCATTTAACGTGTCTTGACGCGCCTTGAATTGGTACAATAAGTTACCTGCGGCATCAAAGGTTGAGTTAAAATAGACTGATGGTTTTAAACGTTTGCTTGCGATTTCACCTTCATTGGCATATTTCCCATCGTTATTAAACTCATAAGAGAATTTAAAGTCCTGCCAGATGAATTGATTGCTGTAGGTTGAATTTAAAAATACATCATTTATTTGATTCAATTGATTTTGAAAGGCATCACTCTTTTTGATTGCAACATATTTAATAACGGAAGCACCTGGAAGCCCCATTTGAAAAACTTGCGTTTTTCCCACAAGGAATTTCCACATGTAGTTGAGTTGGAATACACTGCGGTCAAAAATATTCCTTTTCTCCACATTATATGCGCTCGTTAAAACCGTTCTTGGCTTTTGACGCTTACTTAAAAGTGTTACGGGTGTTGGAAATAAACCTGGCAAATCAAATTTTATACTTGGACCAAATTCAAACGTATTAAACGTTCTTCCTTGTCCAGCTCCCACTGTTTGACCAAGTTGGTCTTGAAAGACAAGCGGTTGAGACTCAAACCCTCCACCAAAAGCTATCACCATTTTTCCTGCTCCTCGATTGATGTTTTTATTCGTGTAATTAAACGAGGCATTTGCACCTAATAATCCAGCACTCGAAGTAAATTTAGGATCTAAACCATACGTCTGTTTTTTTGCTGGTTCAACAAAATAATGCACTTCTATTTTATTTCCCGGTTTTTCGATCATGATGGGTTTAACAGAACTAAAAACACCCAACTGTACAATCGAACGGTAACTTCGATCTAAATAATAATCTTTGAATTTATTGGTGTATTCGAGGTAATTCTGCAATTCAAGTATCGAAGGCTTAATCCATGGTTTGTCTCCGTTGTAGGTCACGATGATTTTTCGAAATGGATCGATCGTTCCTGGAG
>JBEEIV010000141.1:0-9466 GCA_041169645.1 Bacteroidota bacterium | reverse complement strand
TCAATGGTCCATTCAAATGAACATTCAGGGCAGGTAAATTGATTTTCTCCGGTTGAATATCCGTAGGGTGATTCACATGATGGACATTCCTTTAATTCGTCTGACATAATTGAAATATTTCGCGTAAAGGTAGTATTTTCTATGGACCCAAGGCAAGGTGCCAAGATCAACCCTATTTTTCAACCTTCCATTTAAAGGAATATAATTGACGATTATTCCAAATCAGGAGTTGGTCGTTCTGAATCATTAAACTGTCACAATAGGGGAATTCCGATTGGTTTTTTGGAATATGCCAATCAACGAATTGTTTCTTTCTGGTTTGCAAGTTTTCGATGGCAAATTGAACCTTTTCTTTGCCATAAATCCGCTCGGAATACACCACCAAATTGTTTTTGGTATCCGCAGTTAAAATGCCCTTTACAAAATAAATATAGGGGAATTCCTGCCGTTTGACCGGAACAATTAAACTTGATGAAAATGGACCCGAAACCCAAGTTGTGATGCAGATAAATTGATGATTCATCCATTCAAATTCTGGAGTTTTTGCCGTAATATGTTCTTTGTCAAAATCAATGGAATCTTTTACTCCTGATCGATTTACTAACATAGAAAAGCGATCGGCAGAATTGATAATCGAAACGTCAATCCACTTTTTATGAACCAAATCATAGCGAAAAGTAGAATCATTAATCGTTTGGATTAAGGGGCCTGGTTTGACCACAATCACCTCTTTTTTCTTTGTTTTTAACAGCTCTCGATGGCAACTGGAGAAAAAAAATAAGAGACTCGTGCAAAGGAAATATTTTTTCATGTACTATGCCTTTCGTTTGATTTTATCCATGGATTTTCCATTCGCTAATTCATCCACCAACTTATCAAGATACCGTACTTTCTGGGTAAGTGGGTTCAGCAATTCTTCGACACGATAACCACAAATAGTGCCTGTAATGAGTTTCGCATTTGGATTCAAATCAGCACGATCAAAGAAAACATCAAATGTGACATTTTCCGTGATGAGTTCAATTAGGTCATCTTCATTAAAACCAGTTAACCATTCGATGACTTCCATCAATTCAGCTTTCGTTTTACCCTTGCGTTCTACCTTATTAAGGTAATGAGGGTAAACGGAAGCGAAAGTCATTCTTGCAAATTTCTCATTATGTTCCGGTGTGGTTTTCATGGGTAGCGCATTCAAACGAAATTTAACGACAATACAATGATTTTGGTTACTTAGAAACAAAAAAAGGGTAAGAATGAAGCCACTCTTACCCTTTATATTGTTAAATTTTGATTAGTCTTCTTTTCTACTCAACGCATAGATTACAAGTCCAAATCCAATTTTGTTTATCGCATCTGCGATGTTGTAAACGATGTCCATTGCATGTTTTGCAGCTTCTGGATCCTCTACTAATTTCATTCCAAATAATCCGCCTGGAGTACCTAGAATATATCCTAATGGATAAATTGCCCATCCCACTAAAACGAACCAAGCTAAAATTCGTGTTGCTTTTGCTACTTGTGGACCAGCTGTTTGTGCCAAATTCGCCACCTCGCCGAACCAGATTAAATAAGCGATGTAGAAATATGCTGCTCCGGAAATAACACCCCAAAGTACACTATGTGCAGCATCGATTGTTTCACCGAAATATCCAGTAACTAACATCACCAAAGAAGCAAAAATCAATTTCCAAAGTAGGCTTATTTTTGCGCCAGCTTTTTTGGTAATTAAATAAAACTCCACACACATCAACGGCACTGTCAAAATCCAGTCAACATACCTGAAAAATGTTGGTGAATCGCCTGTTTCTAAGTTATACCCTCTCATGTAGTAGTAATGTACTGCTGCAATGAAGGTGATTAACCCTGAAACTAAAACGGATGTTCTCCATTTTTGAGGCGTATTATTTAACTCAAAAAAGAAAAACACTGATGCAGCCATCATGGCCATTGTTCCGATAAAAAACGTAAAGGCTACGTAATTATCACTTGCAATTTTTAAATGTTCCATAGTAAATAGATTAAGTTAGTCCTACTCTTAAGGATTTTCGGTTACTCCATAAAAAAGTGTTGGTTGGAACTCCAACAAATTGATAAACAATAAAATAGAATTTTTGTTTAACTTTTTGTTTAACTTTTTGTTTTATTTCTTAAACATTTATTTTTTTCTGGTAAAACCTGTGCATCCATATAACATGAGGAAAGCTAATGCAGGAAAGGAAAACAAAAAAAATAGCCATCAATTCTGATGCACTTTTGATTTGTAAATAATTTGAAAACAACCAATTAAATAAAAATAGTAATCCTATTGCACCGAGGTTAAAAGGCAAAGATTTCAGGTACAATTCCATATTATTTGTTTGGAGTCCTTCTTTCAAGTGTTGCCAACCGTTCATACTATGTTGGCCAATAAAATAGAGACTAAATGCGCTGATTAAGGGTAGGAACAGTCCAATACTCAGCATCGCAATACTTAAAAAGAAAGAAGCATTGCGTTCCATCATACTCCAGATAAAGGAAATAGATAGTAATAAACCAATAATTAGGTTGGACTCTTTTCTCGTAATATCTACTTGATATGTATGCAAACTAGCGAGCACTTCATTGGTTTCGGTGGAGTGTCCAATCAACAATATTCCGAATAAAAGAACTCCCCAAAGGACGATTTTTATTGGATTAGATCTCTCCGGATTCCATTGACGAAAATCAGACTGACCAAAATGCCAGATTGAATAGATGAGAAAAAGGAGTAGTGCGCTATTTGAAGAAACCGCCCATACAGCTAGAAAAGCAAAGGAAAAACACAAATATTCGGCAATAAATCCGAGGGATATGCCCTTTTTTTTGGAACGACTATCCAAAAGAAAATCTACTGCCCCATGAGGCAGCCCAACGACAACAAATCCAATTGCAAAAATGACAAATTGAATACTTCCAGCATATGCTGAGGCAAAAAATTGGATCGCCACCAACAATAAAGTAAGACCTAGATTGATCAACGGAAAAAATAATTTTTTCGCACGGACCTTGAATTCAATGCGTAATACATGGAGAAATGGCTGAATAGGTAGAGAAAATAAGATTTTTATGTCTTCAAGAAAACGCGTTTTTCCTTCCAAAAACCGAAATACCGAATGGATGCTATTCCTCTTGAAAAGTGTACTGAAGATCTGTTGTCCATTTGAAGGACGGTAAAATAAAATCAATAACAGCAATCGGTCATAAAAATGAAATCTATTAGTTCTTTTTTGAACAGAATTTACTTTTCCTTTTATTTCTAATTGGGATGCGATTTGTTCAGCTGCTTCATACATATTTTTAAAAGCGTAACCTGTACTCGGTTTAATCGCCCCAGATCTTCCTCCAATGGGTATAAGTCCTTGTATCACCTCATGTTGGATTTTTGCGGTGGACATCGGTATTTTACCTTCTTCTATGTGATTTATTTGATACTTCCCATACCGCAAGTTGATGTATTCGGTCAAAATAGGCTCAGCAATACCTTTTGTGATAGGCACTGCCCCAAAACGGGTAAGTTCAACAAGTACTTGATTTTGAGAGAATGGCAGCACATACATAAATTGAGTGAATCCATCTTGGGGCACCTCAAAGTCCATTAAATCGATGTGATCTGCACTTTGAAGTGAGCGCTCTAGTGTAACCACAAAACCAACAAATGTTTGCCAAAGGATCACTTCATTCTTTTCTGGAACGGAAAAAATAGGTGGCCTACTATCGAATACTTGTTTGGCACGAAAAGCTCCAACGTCGGTCATTACTTCTATACCGCCTTCTAATTTTTTTACTTGTGATACTTTGGAGGAGATTCGAGTTAAACCATATTTTTCAACGATTTCACGGCCTTTATCATAGAGCGAAATACTGGAAATATAAACGTATTTCTCGTTCAGTAAGATTTCTGAATCCTCTTGGTTAATGCTTACTTTCGACCATTCGTTTGCAATAAGTTTAGCATGGTCAAACAAAATAGGATCATCTTGTGAGGCCCAAAAACAATAGGATTTATCGTTAAAGATTTTCTGGTCTGCATCGATAATGGCAATCGAATGGTTTGACAATAAACCTCGTTTTTCTAAACTACATAATAACAACGTTGTTGAAGCACCCGCACCAATAAAAATGAAATCAAAATTTTCAATTTTCTCCAATATCCTATTTTATTGATTTACAACAAATTAAATAATGAAATTGTTTAAGAAATACCTGTGGGTGGTTTTCAGTTTCAACATGAAAATGATATCTATCAACGATTTCCTGAACATCTAACATCTAAATTCTTGACTATTAAAACAAAGCGACCCGAAAGTCGCTTTATTATCATGCACCGCTGGTTTGATTGATTACAAGCCGATGATTTGGCGAACTTCAACTTCTTTTAAACTCCGTTGTTTGCCATTTTGTGTTAAATAGGTACGCTGAACCATACGGCCGTGGATGGCGACTTTTTTTCCCTTTTCTCCATATCGCTCAATAAATTGAGCCATGTTACCCCACGCAAAAAGTCGATGCCATTCCACTGTCGCCGCGTATCGACCATTGTTTTTCCTCAAACTTTTCTGGGTGGCTAGTTGAAACCGCGCTACCCTTTGTCCGTTTTTTAATTCAGTGATTTCTGTATGACTGCCGATACTCCCGACTAACGTCACAAAATTTCGTGTAAGATCCATTACTTCTGTCTTTTTTTACATAAATACGATGTCATTGACTTCCACTTCTGAAACCATTTTTCGGGAGCCATTTGTTTGGTAAAAGCGGGTCACTAATTTTCCTTCAATTGCAATTTCACATCCCACTTGACCGAGTTCTTCTAACACTTTGACCCAACTACCCCAAGCACTAAGGACATGCCAGTTTCGTCGTGTTTTCGTATTTCCCTCAGCGTCTAGGAATTCCTCTTTTGTTGACATGGTAAATTTGGCAATGCGTCTCCCATTTTCTAATTCAGTGATCTTCGGTGCAGAACTAACTTTTCCAATTAAATTCACCTGATTCATATCGTTCATCATGATCTTACTTTTCTGCTTTGGTTGTTAATACTAAAAACTCAGTCGCTTCAACGATCGTGGTAAAGCGCTTTTCTCCGTTTTTATTTTCATAGGACTGATTCACCAATTTTCCTTCAACCACGATTTCTTGCCCTTTCGTCAATAATTTTTGAACTAATTCCGCAAGCTTGCCCCATGCATTAATCGTATGCCATTGAGTGATCGATTGCCATTCTCCGTTTTTGTTCTTGTAGTTTTCGTTCGTTGCTAGGGTAAATCGTGCGAGTTTGCGACCTGATTCTAGGTTTACCACTTCCGGTTGAACTCCGAGTCTTCCTATCAAACTCACCTTGTTTTTTAATGCATTCATTTTTTTGTTTTTAAAAAGTTTGAAAAATTGTTTTTGTCGCTCATCAAACATCTCATTGAATTCGACACTGCAAAGTTTCTTGTTCGTCCATTTTTTATTCGGTTGTTTGTCGCTTGGTTTCGATTATTAGTTGTTTGAAAACGAAAGTATCGGGCTTTGATTTAGTTGATTCAGGGAAAGCTAAAATTTTGAAACACAATAAAAAAAGTGCACCTTCGTTGTAGTCAAAATCACTTTAACCATGAATAAGCTAAAATCGAACCTCTATTTTAAAATCGGAACCATTGTTATCATAGCCTTGCTTTTACTGATTCCAACATCCATGATTCGCGGAATCATCTATGAGCGAGAATCCACTCAAGAGCAAGCGATTAAAGAAGTAAGTTCAAAATGGGGTGAAGCTCAAACCATCCAGGGTCCAATCATGAGTATCCCTTTTGTTCGCTATGCGAAGGAAACGGACGAAAAAACGGGCGCAGAAAAATTGGTAGCAGTTTATGAGAAACTTCATATTCTACCGAGTAAATTGAACATTGTGACCGAGATGAAACCTGAGCGACGTTACCGTGGTGTATATGAAATTGTTGTGTATACCTCTACTATCAAGGTAAGTGGTGAATTCAATAAATTAAATTTTGAGGAATTAGACATTCCCGCTACAAACTTTGATTTTACAAAAGCAAGGTTAAATGTGGGTATTGATGATTTGCGTGGAATTGAAAAACAAATTGAATTGTCATGGAATAACCTGCGTTTTCCGTTTAGTCCGGGTGTTTCTACTTCAGATAACTTTCCATCTGGAATCAATGCGCAAATTGCTTTGAGTCCAACTGATAATCAGTTATATACTTTTTCTTTTGAATTGAAATTAAAAGGTAGTCAAAAACTATACTTTACGCCTGTAGGAAAGGAAACCGACATCCATGTTGCTTCAACATGGACAACCCCAAGTTTCAACGGGTCCTTTTTACCTGATGAAAATAAGGTGGACAAAAATGGATTCACCGCACATTGGAATGTACTTAATCTAAATAGGAATTACCCGCAAACATGGGTTGGCAGTCGCTTTAATATTGACCAATCTGCATTTGGGGTGGATTTGATTTTACCGGTTGATAATTACCAAAAGTCACACCGATCGATCAAATATGCCATCTTGTTTATTGGCTTAACGTTCTTGGTATTCTTCTTCATTGAAGTTTTCCAATCCGCATTTATTCACCCCATCCAATACATATTAGTCGGTATTGCCCTGGTGATTTTCTATACCTTGTTGCTGTCCATTTCGGAGTACCTGAAATTCAATTTATCCTTCTTTATTTCGGCACTTGCAACTTTAGTCCTCATCTCAGGGTACGTGAAAGCCATATTGAAATCGACAAAATTAACGGTGTTCATCTCTGGATTATTAAGCATCCTTTACATCTTCATTTTTGTCATTATTCAATTGGAAGATTTCGCTCTATTGATTGGAAGCATCGGAGTATTCATCATCCTAGCATTGATTATGTACTTCTCTCGAAAAATTGACTGGTACAGCATTGGAAATAATGGAAGTGACCCTGCCGCTTAACGCGGGGCATTCCAAATTTCCCAACTTTTTAATGCTTGGTGTTGTAACATCGAAAGTCCATTCATGGCGGTAGCTCCTTTTGCACGACCTTGCTTCATGAATAAGGTTTCCTCGGGATTGTAGACCAAATCGATCAGCAAATGTTCTTCAGTTAAAGAGTCATAGGGCAATTTCGGCGAAGAATCTATTTCTGGAAACATTCCCAATGGAGTACAATTGACAATGACTTTACATGCAGCAAGCATGTGTTCGTTGACATCCTCATACGTGAAGTGGTTGCTCAAGCTTGATCCCGTTTGAGAAACGAAAATGACATCAATTCCGAGTGACTTGAATACACATTCTACTGCTTTTGATGCGCCACCGGTTCCTAAAATCAGCGCACGTTCGTGATGAAAGGTTAAAAATGGTTTGATGCTTTGCTGAAATCCATAAACGTCAGAATTGTAACCCTTTGTTTTTCCATTTTCAAAGGCAATGACATTCACCGCCTCAATTTCAGCCGCAAGAGGATCCAACTCATCCAAATAAGGAATAATTGCTGTTTTATACGGAATCGTGACATTTAATCCACGAAAAACATGATCCCCTAACAATTGAGGGAAATCCGAAATTTCCTGGAGCTCGTAGCTTGCGTAGTGCGCTTCGATTCCTTGTTTTTGAAAGAAATCCGCGAAAAATGCAGGTGAAAATGAATGTGCAAGGTGTTTGCCGATGAGTCCGAATTGTTTCATATCTCAAAGGTAGGGAAATTAATGTCAGGCTCGAAATAGACAACAGGATCATTATCTTTAGCGAAAAAAACAGTTATAAGTATTTTTTAATGTTCTCATATATATTATTTTTTCTTCATTTAACTTCCATCCCTTTGATTGCTTAACTTTGCTTTATGCACGGAATCGTTTTGAAGTCCACCGGAAAATGGTATCAAGTCCTTTTGGAGGACCAACAAGTCGTGCAAGCGAGTATTCGTGGGAAATTACGCATCGAAGGACTCAAAACAACGAATCCCATTGCCGCCGGAGACCGTGTGCTATTAGACGATCAAGCTGAAGTTGTGCAAGGGCGCGAGGAATACTACACGATCCGTTCAATTGAGGAACGACATAATTACATCGTTCGAAAATCTACCAACCTCAGCAAACAAATGCAGATTTTGGCGGCGAATATTGACCGTGCGTACCTTGTTGTTACCTTGAAATCACCTGTGACTCAAATTGCTTTCATCGATCGGTTTTTGGTCGCTGCAGAATCCTTTCGGATTCCCACTACGCTGTTATTTAATAAGGTGGATCTTTATTCGGACGAGGAAAATGTCCAATTTCACTACTTGAAGCATGTATATGAAAAGGCAGGATACCCGTGTTATCCCATTTCAGCTCGAGATGTTTCCTCCGTTTCCTTTTTACGAAATGAAATCAAAGACCACCAAGTGATGATCTCTGGAAACTCAGGAGTTGGAAAAACGACTCTCGTCAATGCATTAGACGAAAGTCTAGATCTGCGAACTGGTGAAATATCTACCGCACACGAACAAGGAAAACATACCACCACATTCGCCGAAATGCACCCCTTGGCAACGGGTGGATTCATCATCGACACACCGGGAATTCGAGCTTTCGGACTCGTTGATTTAGAAAAAGAACATTACGCGCATTACTTTCCTGAAATGCGTGAATTATTGGGTGAATGTCGTTTCAATAATTGTCAACACATCAACGAGCCACATTGTGCTGTTAAAGCGGCCGTTGAAAACGATGACATCGCCGCACATCGCTACCATACGTACTTGCAACTGATGCACGAGGACGACAGCGATCCACACCGAAGAAGTGATTATTAAGATGAGGGTCGTACTACAACGTGTTCGCGAAGCATCGGTCAAAATTTCCGGTGAATGTGTGGGTGAAATCCAACAGGGATTCCTCATTTTATTAGGCATTGAAACTGAAGACGATACATCAGACGCCGATTACCTCATCCAAAAAATTACCCAAATGCGCGTTTTCGCAGATGCCGAGGGAAAAATGAACTTGAATGTGCAGGATGTCCAAGGGGAATTACTCGTCGTGAGTCAATTCACACTGCACGCTAGCACTAAAAAAGGTAATCGTCCAAGTTTCATTCGTGCTGCTCGACCCGAACAAGCCATTCCGCTTTACGACTATTTTCTCTCCCAACTGAGGACTTCCTTTTCAGGAAATATTGCCACTGGAAAATTCGGTGCGGACATGCAAGTTGCACTCGTCAACGATGGTCCAGTAACGATAATAATGGATTCAAAGGAGTCCATTTAAGCTCCCGCCAACAACAAATGCTCTTTTAACGAAGCCAATGCGTGATCAACAATGAGCATGTGAAAATCACTGCTATCATGATTTAATTGCACTTTTTCTAGTGCAGCATAATACCGCAAACGATCTTCTAAGTTACCTTTTAAATTGGCAATGGTATATCCGTTTTGCAGCAGTATGAAATTCATTACTAAACGCGATGTGCGGCCGTTGCCATCAATAAACG
>JBEEIV010000140.1:0-6647 GCA_041169645.1 Bacteroidota bacterium | reverse complement strand
TACAAGTTTGCCAAAAGGAATCATCATCGGTGGAATTGCTTTACTCGTTCTCGTAGATAACATCTCGGTAAACAAGCGCTATTTGAACAATGATACTCCTGGAGATCAATACTCAAGTTATGTCATTGCTTCTGATGCAACCATACCTTATGTTCCAAGTACCGCAGATATGAGTATTTTGAATCGTGAGAAAGTTCCCGTTCAAACAGAACAGAAAATATTTGGAAAAATGGGAGATAACGTGTATTTCAAAGATGCACTCGACCAAGAAATGAATAAAGTTTATGCTAAGTTTGGCGCCCTTAATTTACATTCAGATTACCGTGTTTTGAATTTTTCAAATCCATTTGCTGAAACAGCAACAAGTTACTTTCATAAAAGTTTAGGTGGATATCATGGAGCGAAATTGAAGCGTTACCAAGAATTAATCGACTTTGATATCAATGATGAAATGCAACAATTGAACAAAGAGATCAATGATCTAAAAAATGTTAAGTTGCGCGAATATGCTTCCAAAATGGAACTGACTCAAGAGTTGGCACAACAAATATTTGACACCATTTCAGTGGATGAATTAGCCGTTTCGGATAAAAATCCAGCGATTAACATGTTGAACACCAAATACATCGTGGTGAACCCTGCTCAAAAAGCCATTAAAAACACCAATGCCAATGGTCCAGCTTGGTTTGTATCTTCGGTGAAATGGGTAGAAAATGCAAATGATGAGTTGCTATCGTTGAAAAAAATGGACACGAAAAAACAAGCGGTGGTTCATTCATCGTTTAAACAACTTGCTTCTGGAACGGATCTTGATACAAATGCTCACATCCGACTGACCAATTACGGTACGACTTCCTTGAAATATTCCAGTGAAAGTAAGACCGATCAAATTGCGGTATTCAGTGAAATTTACTATCCAGAGGGATGGAATTGTTACGTGGATGGGAAAGAAATCAAGACGTTTAGAGCGAACTATGTGTTGCGAGCAGCGAAGATTGAGAAAGGGAAACACCAGATTGAATGGAAGTTTGAACCAAGTGCTTTTCAAACGGGAAGCAACATCTCTTTTGCAGGTTCTAGTTTGTTGATTTTGATGTGCATGGGTGTATTTTGGATGAATCGTAAAACGGACGAAAAAGAGGAGTCTGTAGCTTAATTTCCTTGAAGCGTTTAATCCTGAATGATTTCATCTAAGGCGGTTACACCGAAATAACCATTTTCCCAGGCGTGAAGAATCTTTCCTTTTTCGCTAAGTATCATGCACGGAAAACCACCATGCGACATCATGATCCAGTTTTTTGGCGGAGAACCTAAAACGACTTCAATGCGCCGATCTAATTTGGTTCTGAAGTCCTTCATGGTGTTCTTTGATTCACCAACAACAACGTATCGAATGCGAAGCGATGGTTCACGATTAATGAGTTCGTTCATGAATGGAACGGTTTCATGGCAATAGGGACAACTTGGTAAAACGACAACACTCAATGTGCGTTTTTTTGGGAATTTTTCGGTTTGTTCCGGTTTAAAAAATACATTGCTAAAATCTCCTTGGTAAATTGGATAAAATGCAAAGTACAAACTAAAAGGAAGCAATCCAATACACGTCATTAGGACCCATTTTTTTACTTTGTGAGAAACACGGGAATGAAAGGTGTAAACGAATACAAACCCAACTAACAACATGAGTAGGTAGGGAATCAATTTGGAAGCTGTCCACGAAAGACCAAGGTCGAGAAAAATGGATTCAAAAAAGTTCATGCGGTGAAGATAAAAAAAAAGGGGGCACTGCCCCCTTCAATCAATGATTTAGAAGTTATTCGATGGTACACGTTTTTGTGATTGTGCCACTGACTAAAGACATTGCTTCACATTCACTTTGGGCATCCGCTTTTTTACCGTTTACTACAACCGTATTCGTATTGTTTGTACCTGTAATGGACTCATTTGTCACACACTTACAGTTGTAATCTTTTGCGCAAGAAACCATCATCAAACCAGCGAAAGCTCCTAGAATTAGTGTTTTTTTCATTTTATTCGTTTTAAGTTTGGAATTATCAGCCTAAAAATACAATATTATTTGATAGTTCATTTCCCTTGAAACAAAATCATTTCAAAATATGTTAGAAGACCCTTGTACAAGTGATTTTCTCAATCAATATTCCTTGAGTTTTAGTAAATTTGATGCAAAAGAAAACCATCTTGACTAAGAAAATTCTCATCATCGTTGGCACGAGACCCAATTTTATTAAAGTGACCCGCTTTAAAGCGTTGGCTCAGGCATATTCTGATTTGCACATTGAAATTGTGCACACTGGTCAACATTGGGATCGAAATATGTCGGAAGTTTTTTTTGACGAATTTGGTTTAAAGCCTGATTACATGTTGTCTGCATCGTCTCATTCAGTAGTGGACCAATTTGCAAGCATGATGAGTAAATTAAGTGAGCTCATTTTGAACATTGGTAAGCCGGATTTGATGATTGTTCCGGGTGATGTTAACTCCACACTTGCTTCAGCTCTTGTTGCGAATAAAATGGGCATTCCACTTGCGCATTTGGAGAGTGGACTCCGTTCTAATGACCGAGGCATGCCGGAAGAAATTAACCGCATTTTAACGGATGAACTTTCGGATTTCTTTTTTGTGACAGAACAGAGTGGTTTGAATCATTTAGCGGAAGAAAAAAAGAAAGGAGAGGTCTTTTTTGTGGGCAATACCATGATTGATACCTTGGTTCATTTTGAGCCGCAAATCAATCAAAGCACGATTCTTCAAGACCTTGGTATACAGGATAAACCATTCATTCTTGTAACCTTGCACCGTCCATCGAATGTGGATGATGCAGAAGGACAAGCCAAAATCATGCGTTTATTTGACGCATTATCGAAAAAATACACCATTGTCTTTCCGATTCATCCAAGAACTAGAAAGAATTTTGAAGCATCTAATAACGTTTCGGAATGGCTGGCAAATGGAAACTTACACTTGTTAGATCCATTAGGGTATTTTGATTTTCAGTCCTTAGTGAAGCACGCTGACCTCATTTTGACAGATAGCGGTGGGATTCAGGAAGAAAGTACCTATCGAAAAGTACCTTGCTTAACCTTGAGGGAAAATACAGAGCGACCGATTACGGTCGAAATGGGTACCAATACGCTCGTTCCTTTCGATGAACAAATAATTTTAGCGAAGATAAATGACATTCACGAAGGAAAATATAAAAAAGGAACAATTCCACCTTTGTGGGATGGCAAAGCAACGGAAAGAATTTTAGCGATTATTTCGAGGATGCTGAAATAAGTGCTTCCATGTACAAACTCATTTCTTTCGCAAGTTCTTGACGGCTATAGGCATTTAACGTACTTGATCGATCCGTTTTTGCTTGACACATGACCTCTATATTCCTCCATGTTGGGACTTCATCGAAGTCGATCACCAAAGTGTTTGCTTGTTCTTGCAGTATCTGTGCGGAATCACCAGTTTTCGGTCCGATGGCCAAAATAGCTTGGTTGCTGGCTAAGTATTCATATAATTTCCCTGGAATGATTCCTTGTTGATTTTTAACATTATTCAATGGTAAAAGCAGCAACGAACAAGAGGACATTAATTCAATCACTTCTTGGTGAGGAATGAATGGTCGTTGGTCCAAATATGAACTCAGTCCACAGGCTTCAATGGATGCTATAACGTTAACGTCAACAGCTCCAACCAATTGAATTTTAAGCTTCGCTTTCAATACCTCGTTTCGTTCGATTTCCTTGGATAAAAATTCCCAAAACGTAACGGGATTTCGGTCTGCATTCAATGATCCAGTATGTAGGATGGTAAAGTAGGGGTCTGGTTTTAAATCAAAACCGTGAAAATCGTTCGGTGCAAAACCGTTGGTAATCAGTTTTACGGGGCGATTCGCTAACTCTTCAAATTCCTTGGTCCAAGTTCTACTGACACACGTGATTCCACTTGCTTCGGTTAAAACGTGTTGTTCTAGTTTGGTGTGTTTTCTTTTGGATGCATGTGTCATGGGAAGTTTATCAAACCAATCGATGTTCGTCCATGGATCTCGAAAATCAGCCAACCAAGGAATTCCTGTGGCGCGTTTCAAACCAAGTGCAATTAAATGCGTTGTATGTGGGGGTCCTGTTGAGACAATGATGTCAACCGAGTGATCTTTTAAAAAGTCCGTTAAATGTTTAATGGATGGTTTGATCCAAAACTTTTTAGCATCTGGGATAAATAAATTCGCGCGTAACCAAAGTGCCAACTTTTGGATCCATTTTTTGTCTTGTTTGCCTCCCTCATTTAAAAAACCAGTTTGTAATTTTTTGCCTTTTTTTCCAGTTAAGGTTTTATATGTTTCAAAGGGCTCCCAGATTGGGTATTTAATAACGTGAACGGAATCCGTAAAGCTGTCCATTAAACTTTCGTCGTGAATGGGTGCTTCAGCATTTTCTGGTGTGTAGATGATGGGTTCCCATCCCAATTCTGCTAAGTAACGACTGAAATGTAACCAACGTTGAACGCCACTGCCGCCGCTTGGTGGCCAGTAATAGGTTATGATTAAGACTTTTTTTGCGTTAGGCAATTTTCGTTTTTATTTGATCAATAGCTGTTTGCAATCCTTCGCTGCGTTTACCTCCCGCAGTCGCGAAGAAGGCTTGACCACCGCCACCACCTTGAATGTGCGACGAAACCTCACGAATCCATTGAGACGCGTTCCACTGTTTTGACTCCACTAGATTTTCAGCGATGTAGATGTTTAGTCCGCATTTTTCAGCCTCTTTATTACCGATGATTGCAACGAAATTGGCATGTTCTTGTTTTAATTGAAATAGCATGTCCTTAACGGAATGTGCATCCAAATCAACCATTTCGCCAAGGAAGGAAACCTCGCCAATCAATTCAATTTTCGCTTTTAAAACAGTTTTCAATTGACTCGCTTTTTCTCGAATCAAGGATTCTATTTCTTTTTGTAATTGGTGATTTTTAGCGACTAAATCTTCGACGGATTTGACGATGTCTTTCGGGTTTTTCAAGATGGACTGCACATGGGATAGGGTTTCAGCTTTTTCCTTGAAATACGATTCAGCAGCTTTCCCTGTAATAGCCTCAATTCGTCTAATTCCTGCAGCCACGGCGGATTCAGAGACAATTTTAAATAGTCCAATTTTAGCGGTGTCACTCACGTGTATTCCACCACACAACTCAACCGAGTCACCAAATTTTATCACACGAACATGTTCGCCATATTTCTCACCGAATAAAGCCATGGCACCGAGGGATTTCGCTTCCTCAATGGCCACTGATCGACGTTCGTCTAGTGGAATGTTTTTTGCGATTTCCGCGAGCACAAGTCCTTCAATTTTTTCAATTTCTTCGTCACTTACCTTCGAAAAATGAGAAAAGTCAAACCGTAAATTGGTTGCATTTACCATGGAGCCTTTTTGTTCTACGTGCGTTCCCAATATGGTTCGTAAGGCATGATGGAGTAGGTGAGTTGCACTGTGGTTTTTAGCCGTTTGGTCTTGGGTTTCCAAGTCGATAATCGCCTGAAATTCAGCTTGTATCATTGAAGGTAGTTCCTCGCATAGATGAATGACCAAATTGTTTTCTTTTTTGGTGTCAAAAATGCGCACGGAATCTTGGTTATTTTTCAATACTCCTTTGTCTCCCACCTGACCTCCTCCTTCTGGATAAAACGGAGTTTGATTCAAAACGAGTTGAAAAAAGGTTTTTCCTTTTTGACTTACTTTTCGATATTTGGTGATGTGAACGGTAGCCTGCTTTTGGTCATAACCAATAAACTGAGTCGAAACATCTTGACCCACCTGAACCCAATCATCTGTTTCAATAACGGATGCGGCTCTTGATCGGTCTTTTTGGATTTGAAGTTGTTCTTGAAATCCTTGCTCATTTATGCTGAATCCATTTTCACGCGCGATCAAAGAAGTTAAGTCCACCGGGAAACCATAGGTGTCGTATAATTCAAAAACAGCTGAACCCGAAATCACCGTTTGATTGGTGTTGCGGCAAGCAAGCATCAAGTCGTCCATGCGTTTGATGCCTTGTTCAAGTGTTCTGAAAAAACTCTGTTCCTCTTCTCTGATAACTTTTTCAATCAGTTCTTTTTGATTGATTAACTCGGAGTAGGGATGGCCCATTAGTTCAACGAGTACTCCCGAAAGTTTACAAAGAAAAGGTTCTTTAAGTCCGAGTGTTTGATATCCGTAGCGAACTGCACGGCGTAAAATCCGGCGGATTACATAACCTGCTCCTGTATTGGAAGGAAGTTGTCCATCAGCAATGGAAAAGGAAATAGCACGAATGTGATCGGCAATAACACGGAGTGCAATATCTGATTCTTCCGCTTTTCCATAAATCACTCCAGATTCTTTACACACATATTGAATGAGCGTTTGAAATAAATCGGTATCGTAATTACTTTGTTTTCCTTGTAGAGCCATGGCCAATCTTTCCAAGCCCATTCCCGTATCCACATGTGTCGATGGAAGAGGTTCTAGACTCGCATCCGCTTTTCGGTTGAATTGCATGAAAACGTTGTTCCAGATTTCAATGACTTGTGGGTGGTCATTATTTACTAGCGACAAACCATCTATGGATTGACGGTCTTCATCATTCCGTAAGTCGACATG